>SKMT01000713.1 GCA_007120915.1 Myxococcales bacterium
CAGATTGCACCTTGAATCCGGATTCGCCCCAGAACCACTGGCCGATGCATGTCCCTCGGACATGCAGTCAGGGGGGGGAGGTCACCCCGGATCGAGACCTGCTCTGCGTTTGCGATCGGGGCGCTGACACCCGGGAATCCGGTTGGATGTCACCGGATGCAATCGGACTCGATTTCCGGGGCGATTCGGAGGTGGCAACAGCCGGTCGCCAGCAGGCACCAAGAATCGATGTTTACCCCATAAATGCTGGCCGATGCATGTCCCTCGGAGGGGGAGAGAGCCGTACTGAATGGTGCCCAGTCATCTCCTCGATGCCGGCAATATTTTCGACTTCAGATCAGACCGAGGGCGCGGGCGAGAAATGAGGCCATCTGCCCCCGGGTGACCGGATCTTGTCCGCAGTAGGTGCGGTCACTACAGCCGTGGGTGATTTCGGCTTCGGCGAGTCGATCCGCTGCATCTTCGTAGTAGGCACCGTCTGTGTCGTCGAAGTAACTCTGCGAAGCCGACCCAAGGTCGAAGCCGCGGGCCAGGAACACGGCCATCTGACCACGGGTGATGTCATCGTTGCCACAGTACTTGCCCGCCTCACATCCCTCGGTGATCTCCGCTTCGGCCATACGATTGGCATAGTCTTCGAACCAGGCGCCATCGGTGTCGTTGAAATAGTTCTGGGTCGCCGCAGGAAGATCGAGTGCGCGGGTCAGAAAGGCTGCCATCTGGCCGCGGGTGACCAGATCATCGGGACAGAATTTGGGACGAACACCTTCGTTACAGCCATCGGTGATTCCCTCTTCATACAGCGCGTCGATCGCCGGCTCGTGGACGCTACCGTCGTCGTCGGCGAAGTGGCCGTCAAAGGGGCTGGGGCCGAGGTTGTCGAGCAACATCTGCGGGGCATCCTGGACGGCACCGTCGGTGCACTGGTCAGCCGCATTTTCGATGTCGTAGTCCGAGCTGGTGAACTGATTCTGCTGATCGTCGGCCAGATGATACATGTAATCGTGCTCGTGCACGACGTGGGCAAGCCCGAAGGAGTGGCCCAGCTCGTGGACGGCGGCATTGGCAATCTGGCTGGGAGCAAATTCGTCGGCTCGATAGACGAAGGCGATGTTCGTCGCCCAACGATTATCGCAGTCCAGCGGAGCAACGCCGAGCCCGTCGAATTCGGAGTTGGAGGCGACGACGAGCATGGTGTACGGCCCCGACGAGGGGCGATCGGTGGTAAACTGGACGTCGTACGGTGCAAAAGCGTCGTGAAGTTCGTCCATCACCACCTGGCGGCCCGATGGCTGATTGTAGGGCTCCCAGGTGATCGATTCTTCGCCGAAGAACGAATCGATGATTGATGATCGATTATTCGGAGCGTCGCTGCAGTACGTTTCATCAGGGCAGTCCGCAACGGTGACTCCATCGAAGTTCACGTAGATAACCTGGGTGTCATCAAGGGGCTGCTGGCGTTCGGCCACCTCGGCGTCGTCGGGAGGAATCACGTAGTCATCGGTCAACGGAGGGGTCTCGACAAGAGCGTCGAGATCGAGGCATCCGACCATCACCAGTGATAACAACAACAGGATGAAAGCACGTCGTCGTATTCGACGTATCATCAGGATGACCTTCATTGAAATCATCATATTTATCGTCGCCTCCTGGGCTAGCTCACGGAGGCGGCACTCAGGCAATCCAACAGAATTTCGACGTTCGCGCCTGCTTACGGAAACGAGTCTATTCCAACAGGTTTTGCGCGATGCCTGGTTGCAACAGCGTCCGAGACCGTCCTCCGCGAGTGACAATACACATAGTGATTGTGCGCAAGAAATGCGACCCAACTCATTTTAGTGCCTATTGTGGCCCACCCCCGTTCCCGCAGAAGAGTGGCCAGGGTAAGGCCCCAGAAGCACCGATCCCCCGGACCACTCACGCAACAATGCAACAGATCGGAACCGTCCCGAACCATCGCCATGCTCCGGGTTCGTGTTCCGTTCAGTCGTCCAGATACTCTTCGAGGTGTTCGATGCAGCCACCGGGCCCGTCGCCGGTGGTATCAGTCGGTCGGCCCGGGGAAGTGTCGTCCGAGCCGTTGCGCTTCAGATCACAGCATTTCCACCGCCACTGTGCCCCCAACTGTAGCAGAGCAGCACGAACAGCATTTGTGGTCTGATGGCCTACACCCCAGCAGCGCGTCAGTTCTCGTTCGTCTCGCTCAAAATCTGCCAGGGTAAATTCGTCGAGCTCCAGCCCTTGTGTGACCATTGCGTGCTGATGACAGGAGGGGAGGTCCAGATCGGCGAGGGTGTGTTCGACAAAACGGGGGTCAAACAGGGTGCGAAGATTCGGCAACACCGGACAACGGCGGGCGAACACGGGCTGTTCGCTTTCGGGGCGCCCGGGAGTTTCTTCGGACGTGCCGTACCCATAGGTGGCCACCAGATTCTGTTCGGTGCAGTAGGTCATCCAGGCCAACTTGATATTTCGAGCCGCCGAATCATCCTGTCGGCTCTTTGCCCACTGCAACGCCGTTTCAATCGGGGCGTCCCGATCCAGTTGCGCCCCCTTACGGGTCGATTCTGAGAGAAGGAGTACCGCAACCGGGTCATCACGGAGCTCGCCGCGGCAAAACAGATGACCCGTCGCATCGGTCTGGAAGGGACGCAACATCTCGTCGATACTCACCGGGCTGCATCCCTCGCGCAGCCCACCCGACTTCAACGTCACCGTCTCCGCGACCTGTTCGATCTCTTCGACCAGCCCCTCGAACGCCTCCGGGTCATCGGCCAGCGCCGCAATATGCGCATGCAGCGTCAGCCCTTCGTCGGGTTCGGCAAAATGACGCCACAACGCACGACGAATTCGAAGCAGAAGACCACTTCTGGACGTCGGATTGCGGATTCCGAAATCCCGCTGTACGTCGCTTCCCTCGATGCAGCACTTCTCATTGTCAGGGTCAATAATGGTGCGCAGCATCGACAATTCTACGGCTTTCCAGAACTGTCGCTCCTCGGCTTTGTCGCGCTGTTCGAGAAGCTGTCGTACCGCCGCACGGCGGCATTCGTCCAGCCGGTGGGCGAACAACACGAACGGGAAGCCCTGAAAGGAAATCTGGCGGCCACAGTAGGTTCCCGGCTTCTGCTTCATCTGGCCATCATGTCCCATCATTGCGGCCACTTCGCCGGTCTCGTCGCACGACGGTCCACCGAGCGTCGAGATATTGCCCACCGGCCCGTCACCATGAGGGGCAAAGTCCCACACCGCCGGGTATCCCTGGTTGAGCGCCCGAATAACGTTCCGGGCTTCCGGGTCATCGATGTCGTCTTCGATACGCTTCTGAAGTGGTTTCTTGCCAAAAATATCGCCGTTGGAGCACCCGTACAGCGCCGTGGGAATCAACACTGCCTGGCGAAGTGGCTCTTCCACACCGGTCAAAAACACCCCGGCGGTGCGACACAACTCGCTGAGCACCGACACCCCGGCCCGTTCAATCACCGCGTTGTGCACCTGAACCGCCCGGTGATGGATGTGATCGATATGCCTGGAGAGCCGCCGTGTTGCCTGATGCATCTGCTTGCGGCGCCGATGTTCACACAGCGACACCACCGACGCATCAGAATCGGGCAACCCCGGTGGCCGAGAACCTGAACCATCATTGTGGCACATGGATGAGTCCTTGCCGCAGTACTCGTTCTTCTGCAGACCGACCGAACCCGAGGCCGGAACGACCCGCCACGGATTGAACAACTCCGTTGGGTGCAACGAACGAGTGGAAACGCAACATTCCCGGCTGCTTCGGGCAATTCATCGACCAGCCGGTTTTGCGGTCACTCCCCGCGCAGCCATATTGCAGTGGCCATCCGGCCGGTCGTCCCGTCGCGACGATACGAGAAAAACCGCTCATCGTCGCTGTACGTGCAGCCCCCGTGGGCGAACACCGCCTCCACACCTGCGGAGCGAAGCCGCCGCCGCGCCAGCCCCACCAGATCGGCGACCCAACGATCATCGGGGTTGAATGGCGACGGCTGGAAGTGCCCATCCGCACCGGCGTCGTTGCTCACGAATTGCTCCCGCACCTCTTCGCCAACCTCGAACACATCGGCCCCGATCGCCGGGCCCAGCCAGGCGATCAACTCCCCGGGGGAGGTATCCATCGCCCGTACCGTCGCCTCCAGAACTCCGGCGGCCAACCCTCGCCAACCGGCATGGGCAGCGGCGACCACAGTCCCACCACGATCAGACAGCAACACCGGAAGACAATCCGCCGTCAGCACAACACATCCCAGCGACGGGGTGCGACTGACGCAGGCGTCCGCCTCCACAGCGCCTTCGCTTTCGGCGACGTCTTCTGCCCGCACCACGTCGGTTCCGTGCACCTGCGACAGCCAACACATCTGCACATCATCGCCGACAAACTGCATGAAACGCCGCCGGTTTTGCTCGACCGCCCCCGGATCGTCGCCGACGTGTAGGCCCAGATTAAAGCTGTCGAAGGGCGCCGAACTGCCTCCGCCACAACGCGTTGTCGACACAGCCCCGACATTTCGGTGCACCGGGGTCGGAATCGACCCGCCACAGCCTCCCGATGGCCAATGAAGCGCAAGCGCCTTCTTCGCCTCGTCGTTCATTCGTCCCCCCAGGTCTCGCGCAGAAAGCCTGCACGCCCCGACCCCTCGTAATACTGCTGATAGTGCTCCGGGTTCTTCCGATAATACTCCTGGTGATAGTCCTCGGCGATCCAGAACGTCGATGCCGGCTCGATTTCGGTGACCACCGGATCGTCGAAGGGCCCCTGCTCATCCAACGTTTGCCGCGAATCGCGGGCAGCCTGCTTCTGGTCGTCGTCGTGATAAAACAGGAAGGTGCGGTAATGATCGCCCCGATCGGCGAATTGCCCGCCGTCGTCGGTGGGATCGATGCTTCGCCAGAACACCTCCAGCAGCTCACCATAGGAGATGCGGTCGGCGTCGAATCGAATTTCGACCGCCTCGACGTGATCTGTCTGCCCGGAGCTGACCTGCTCATAGGTCGGCTCCTCCATGTCGCCGCCGGTGTAGCCGACGACCGTGGAGTCGACGCCGTCCAACTCATCGAAGGGCGGCTGCATGCACCAGAAACACCCGCCGGCGAAGGTGGCGACGTCGAGTTGCTGTTCTGTATCGGCGGCCTCGGAGCGCTGTGTCGGCTCATCGGGCGAGGACTGACAGCCCCACAGCAGCACTGACACCACCATCGCGCAGATCAGTGCCGCCAACCGAATCATGACCGTCACTGTGGGCTGGTCTTTACCCATCTCTCAGTCCAATTTCTCAAGGTCACGCTTCGAGTCCAACTGCTCGACTTGAAATGTCACGGTGGAATCAACCTGACAGACACGGCCCCCGTCAGTTTCCGGAAAGCTCATCCGATCGGTAACACGGACCATGCACTGCTCCGCATCTTCGTTATCCAGCGTTGACTCCTCCATAGAGACGCTGGGCACGTCTCCCGAGGGAGCAACGACCCAGCTAAGCTCTACGCGACCACCGTCGTCGTCCTCGCTCAGTGTACTCTCATAGCAGTGCTGCATCTGACGCCAGTTTTGTCGAACAATGCGGGCGACGATTGCCTCTTCGCATCCTCCGTCTACCTCGAATTCCTCAACGTCGAACTCTACGGCCACATCGGGACGATCGGGGTGATCGGACTGGTCGAGACCACAGCGGGTCGTGTCCTCTCCGTGTTCTGGTGGGCATCTTTCCTGGCCGGCTTCCTCCTCGTCGTCGAGCGCAGTCAGCGAGCCTTGGCCAGGGGAGTCCTGGGCGCCGGGCTCCATCGCCGCGATGGCCGCTTCGTCGGGCAGTTCGTCCGCCTTTTCGTCTTCGTCGTCGGTATCATCGCCGTCGTCGGCCTTTTCGTCCTCATCGTCATCGGCCTCATCGTCCTCTTGCTGCGACGTCACCTCCGGTTGTTGTTCGTCATCGTCGCCGCTTTCATCAGCGACGGCGACCACCCCAGTCAGTGCCACCAGGGCAACTGTCGCAACCAGCAATACACCACGTACGCTCGAACTCATTGAGTTCTCCTCTGTCCACATCCATCATCGTTCATTCATCGCCCGTCACCCTAACAGCGACACGACGACAATTCGACCCGCCGGCCCCCGTCCCATCCGTAAAAATCCGAACACCACCCGGGATGACAATTCCCTCGACGCGTCAACATGCGAACGTTGAACCGCATCGTCTCTCCGGGCATGCTGTGGCGGTGGGACAGCAGTTTCACTGTCCACAACTGGCTCAAACCTGGTGGAATTCACAGTGACCATCACGCCGGGCAAACCTATGCGTCGAATGTGTGCAGCAGTACTGGCAGTGGTCTTCGTCGCTGTTGCGACGGCGGGCTGCCCCCCCGATTTCTCGCCGTACTGGAAGATCGACAAACTGCGGGTGATGGCCATCCAGGCCGATCCGGTGGTGGCCAAACAGGGCGAACCGGTGACATTCTCAGCGCTGGTGTGGGCGCCCGACGACCAGCAGATCGACTACGACTGGTCCTGGTGTCCCGTCCACCCACCGGCCGACGACGGGTACGAATGCCCGATGGACGAACTGGACTTTGATCCGGAGGCGGAGTCCAACGCCAACAACGACGATGAAGACGACGACAACGGCGACTCCGATGAAGATCCGCTCGACCTGGGTGATGAGGAGACGGCGACATTCACCAACCCCTTCAGCGAACAGCAGGTCCGCGCGTTCTGTGAGGCTATCGTCGCCGAGGTGCTCGATGAGACGGACAACGAAGAGCTTGTGGAGATGCTTCCTTCGGACTGCGAGGAGGGCTGGGAGGTCAGCGTCCGCCTGGAGGTAAGCAGCGGCGATGAGGAAATTATCGCCTCGAAGCGCTTCACGCTGTGGGGCGGAGACGAGGACTACAACAAAAACCCCGAGTTCGACCGGATGCAGGCGCGCCCCTACGCCCCGGAGGACCTGCCGCAGTTTATCGAAGTGGCAGGCTGGGACATCGCTGAAAGCGCCGACCACGACGACCAGTGGGTGACCATCCCCGATGACGAACCGCTGGACGTGGTCGAAAACTCTCCTCTGCAGTTACGCTCGCTGGTGGACCCGGATTCGGTGCTCGAGTTCACCCCCTCCACCGCCGATGAGCCGCGCGAGGAGAGCTTCGACTACCGCTGGTTTACCACCGCCGGGCCCCTGGCCAGCTCGTCATCGTCGTACTTCCCGGGCAGCAACACCCTGGAGGACGCATCCAACACGGTGCACCAGATGGACGGACAACAGTTGGACGACGACTGCACCGCCTTCGACGACGGCGCCTGTATCATCGAGCTGTGGACGGTGGTGCGCGACACCAGGCTGGGCGTGGACTGGATCGATGGCCGGCTGCGCGTTCAGTCGCCGGGAGGTGAGCAATGAAACGTGTACTCTCCATTGCAGCGGCGGCTTTTCTTCTGGTTTCTGTGCCCCCGGCGTTCGCCGACGAGCAGCCCGATGAACAACCCGATGAACAGCAGGAAGAGCTCAGCCCCCCACAACTGCTTCACGAAGAAGAGGCAGACTACACCGAGGAGGCCATCGAAGCGGGGGTCGAAGGCGGGGTAATTCTGGAGCTGGAGCTCGACGACGAAGGCGACGTCATCGACGTCACCGTCATCGATGGGCTGGGCTATGGGCTGGATGAATCCGCCGTGGAAGCAGCCGAACAATTCGAATTTCAGCCCGCGAAGGTCGACGGCGAGCCGATTCCGGTGATCATCGACTTTGAGGTGCGCTTCAGCATGCCCACGCTTCCGGCATCGGTCACCGGCTGGATCGTCGACGCCGACGACGAAGTCCCGCTTGAAGGCGCCCGGGTGCACATCCGCTATGTGGGCGACGAGTACGACCCGCCCCCGGAGGCGACGACGACCACCGACGAGGAGGGCGAATTCTACTTCGCCGACGTCCCCCCGGGCGACTACGTCATCGAGGCTCAGCTCGACACCCATCGCGACTTCGACACGGAACTGACACTTAACGACGGCGATGAGCTGGAAGTCGAATACGCCGTACTCGGCCGGGACGAAAACGTCGTCGGTGAGATCCGCGAGGCCGGCACCCGCGACCGGCTCGCCGGCATGGAGGTCGTGCTCGTCGATGCCGACACCGATGAAATCGTACGCGAAGACTACTCGGGCGAAGAAGGCCGGTTTTCGTTCCAGGGCATCGATCCCGGCGACTACCTGCTGGTGGTGCGCGGCAGCGGCTATGACAGCGCGGAGTTCGAACTCGATGTGATCGACGACGAGGTGACCACCGGCGAGTTCTACATCCGCGCCGAACACTACGATGACATGACGGTGCGCACCGTGGAGCGGCGTGAACGCGCAGAAGTGGACCGCCAGACCATCGGCATCGAGGAGACCCGCCGGATGGCCGGCGCCGGCACCGATGCGGTCCGAGTCGTTGAAAACCTCCCCGGTGTGGCCCGCCAGAACTACGCTCAGGGCCAGCCCGTGGTGCGCGGGGCCGCTCCCGAGGATACGGCGATCTTTCTGGAGGGCGACTCCATCCCCCTGGCGTTTCACTTTCTGGGGGGGCCGGCGGTGGTCAACACCGAAATGATTGACTCCGTCGACTTTTATCCCGGCAACTTCAGCGCCCGCTTCGGCAGAGCGACCGCCGGGATCATCGACATGCAGACCCGCTCCCCGCAGGACGACCGCATCCACGGATTTGTGGAAGCCGACCTGTTGGACAGCTCCGCGATCGTGGAGGGGCCGATCAGCGACCGCTGGAGTTTCGCGCTGTCTGGGCGACGGAGCTACTACGATGTCTTCTTGCCGTCGATTATGGACTTCGGGGACTTCGACACCTTCGTGTTTCCCCGCTACTACGACTACCAGAGCTGGACGACCTACCGCAGCGAGGAGGGGGATCATAAAGTGGAGTTCTTCCTCTACGGGTCGGACGACCGCTTTGAGATGGTGTTTCCCGACGATGAGCCCCAGGGTGATGCCACCGTCCAGGTCACGGGGGCGAACTTCGCCAATTACTTCCACCGCGGGCAGGTGCGCTGGGAGTACGACGATGAAGACAGCCCCTTTCGCTCCGAGCTGATGGCCTCGCTTGGGCGCAATACCGTGGGCTTCGAACTGGCCGATGACCTCTTTTTTAATCTGGACTACACCACAAGTCAGGTGCGCTGGGACACCGGTCTGGAGCTGACCGACGATCTGGAACTGCGAAGTGGCGTCGACAGCCAGATCGGCCCCGTCAGCTACGGCTTCGGCATCCCCGAGTTGGTCGCCGACGCCGACGACAGCGGCATCGACCTGAGTGAGACCGAAGACGAACGCACCACCTGGCAGGTCGACCCGGCGGTATACACCGAGCTGGACTACGAGTTGTTCGACCGCTGGAGGCTAATCCCCGGGCTTCGCGTCGACTATTTCGGCTCCGTGAACGAAACGTCGATCTCCCCCCGGTTTGCCACCCGATTTGGCATCACCGACGAGGTGGTGGCCAAAGGGGGGGTGGGCCTGTTTACCCAGCCCCCGCTGCCGGGTCAGACTGAGGAGGGGTTCGGCAATCCGGATCTGAGCTTCGAGCAGGCCATTCACTACGCCGTGGGCGCCGAATGGCAGCCCGATGACCATCTGGAGCTCGACACCACGCTGTTCTTCCGGGACAACCGCGATCTGGTCGTCGGCTCTTCGGCCGAAGAGATGGACGACGCCGGTGAACGAACTGCCGAGTTGTTCAACAACGACGGGCAGGGCCGTGCCTATGGCTGGGAGCTGCTTCTTCGTCACTACCCGCACAACAACTTCTTCGGGTGGGTCTCCTACACGCTGTCGCGTTCGGAGAGGCGGGACCCGTCGACGGGCGACTGGGAGTTGTTCGACAGCGATCAGACCCACATTTTGACTCTGGTCGGCGGCTATGAACTGCCCTGGGATCTGGATCTATCCGCCCGCTTTCGGCTGGTCACCGGCAACCCGCAGACCCCGGTGGTCGGGGCGGTGTTCGACGCCGATGACGACAGCTATCGGTCACGGCGCGGCGAGCGCAATTCCGTCCGCGCCGGCACCTTCCACCAGTTGGATCTGCGCCTTGATCGCCAGTTTATCTTCGACACCTGGAGGATGTCGGCGTATCTGGACATCTCCAACGTCTACAACGCCGCCAACGAGGAGGGCACTCAGTACAACTACGACTACACCGAATCGGAGCCTCTTCGCGGCGTTCCCTTCTTGCCGACCATCGGTGTGTCAGCGAGATTTTAACCTGCCTGCCGGGGTTGCTATATTTGAAGCAATCAGATTCTGATGCCTCCATCGGCCTATGAACCTATCCGCTCCCCGACGAAGCACCGTTCACCCACAGGGATGCCTCGCTGTGGGGGTATTCGTGGTGGACCCCACACCGGTGGTGGGCTGGTCGGGGCTGCAACTGACACTGATCGGGGTAGCAGTGGTGATGCTGGTGATCAGCGGGTGGTGCGCCTGGGTGTTGTACCGGCGTCGCAACCAGCACGCAGCGTCTGGTTCCGGAAGCAATGACCCCACCCAACCGGGCGGAGCAGTGGGCACCGGCGGCGGGGAGCCGGCAATCGCTTCGGGATCTGAGCCCGGTGTGCCCCAGCCTCAGCCCTCAGTGGCCCGGTCACCGGCAGAAGAGGCATTTTTCGCCCCCGGTGACTTTCCGTCGCGCCGCTGCCCGGAGTGCGAACGCACCTTCCCCGGGGTGTTCGATACCTGCCCGTTCGATTCCACTGCCCTGCGTCCACATGAGTCCTCCGGCGACTCCGAGGCTCAACGCCATCTGCCCCGCCACTATTGCCCGGATTGCGAGCGCCGCTTCGAGCTGGGAGCATCCTACTGCTACCACGACGGGCACACACTGCACCGCGACAGCGACGCCGCCAGCAACGGGGCGGCGACCATTCGGGTATGCCGAGACTGCGGATTCGAGACCCGAGATAATCTGACGGCCTGCCCCCGAGATGACGAACCTCTGATCACGCTGGACCCGATGCAGCGCCGCCGCGTCAAACCGGTGTTTCCCTACAACCGCTGCCGAAGCTGTGGCCATGTCGCCCCTCCGGACCAGACCCACTGCCCCACCGACGGCACGCTACTGCTACCGGAGTTAAGCGCTCAGCTTACCGCCCTTCCTCCCACGGGCTATGGTGAGCGACGCCTCGTCTGTCCCGACTGCGGTACAACCTACGGTCCCGGCTGCTCTCACTGCAGCCACGACGGCACCGAACTGATTGTGCTGAACTGAACGTGAACGA
>SKMT01000291.1 GCA_007120915.1 Myxococcales bacterium
GCGGTGTAGAGGATGTCGGGCACGCTGTTGACGACGTTTCGAAACCGGGCTTCGGAGCGGCGGGCATCTTCCAGAAGTTCGTGGCGGTGCAGAGCAACTCCGATCTGCCGGGCGATGGCCTCCAGAAGCGGCAGTTCCCGGTCTCCAAACTCAGACAGCGGGCGACGGGAGGCGACAATCAGCGCCCCGCGGACCAGCCCGCCGACTTCGATGGGCACGGCGACCAGCCCGACAGCGTCGGCGTCATGGTACAGCTTGATGGTGTGGGCGGAGGTGTCTAACGCTTCGATAATCAGGGGTTGAGCATCTTCGATAACCCGTGCTGCCAGTTGTGGATCGTCGGCGGGCAGCGGGGTGGAGATGTCATCGTCAAACCCCTGGAGCCAGCGGTGCTGAAGCTGGCCCACTTCGTCGTCCAGTACCACGGCACCGCCGAAGTCGGTGTCGGTCAATTCAATGGCAGCGGCGACGGCGTTGTTGCCGACGGCCTCCAGGTCGGTCTCGGTGGCGAGCCGTTCGATGACGGCGCCGAGTCCGTCGAGATGTTGTTCGGCGGTGCGCACGTCGCGCAGATCGAGGTAGTCGCCGACGTAGCCGACGAGCTGGCCATCGTCGTCGTACAGGGGGGCGAGTGTGAGATGAACGGGGACAGTATAGCCGTCGCTGTGGGGGCGCTCCAGTTCACCGGACCACTGTCCGTCGCGGCGGGCATATTCCAGGATCATGGACGCCGGGGTCACCCGCTCATCGCCCGATTCGCGAATCGGAGCCAGGGTTTTGCCGATCAATTGCTGGCGCTTCCTGCCCAGCATCTGAGCCAGGGCCGGATTGCAGTCGACGATGGTGCCGTCCAGGTCGAACAGCGCCACGCCATTGGCCATGGTGTCGATGATCCGACCGATGTGTGAGTCGCGCTCCTGGACCTGGTGCTGCGTCAGTCCGACACGACGGCGAAACCAGGTGATGGAGAGAGCGAGTACAGCCCCCGAAACCGCCACGAAGAACAATCCGAGTGCGATATGAATGTTGGTCTCGGGGACGGTACCGATCCACCACTCGACGATGCGATCGGTGAAGATGACGGCGAGCACCCCGGCGACGACGTAGGCGCCGGCCAGTACGTAGGCGACCCACCATCGGATAGATTCGACGGTGGCAGTGCGCGTGTCCTCACGGCTCAGTGCAGTAAGACGGCCGGTGGCCCGGGCATCGTACTCACTATTGTGGCCGCGGTTGCCATTGTCGGTTCCCACCTGGCTGCCAGTTTCGGTTGTCATTGAGGTGGTGCAGCCGGCTAGTCACGTGGTGGAGCCAGCGGTAATTGTAGAGCAAAATTGCTGCTATCTTGATAGCAGTTTGGCCCGGAAAAACGCAAGGCGCGGGTGTTGTGTCTTGAAACGTGAGTGTTGGGTGTGGGCGATGTAGACATAAGAAAGCCCGGTCTCAGCGAGAGACCGGGCCCGGTAAGACACAACTGTCATCCATTCAGCCAACCATGCGCGGGTGGTCGCCCCACATTTAATACCCAGGTAACAACCAGTGACATACTCTCGGGACGTAAACCGCGACAGTGGTGTAGCGTCATTGGCGGTCAGTTGCAACAACGTCGAAGTTGGTCACCGGTTGTACGGGGGTATCACACCGCGAGCAGGGGGGGGCTGGCGATGAATAATCTGGTGGTGCGCTCCGTCGGAGCTGTTGTGTTTGTGAGTGATGTCAAATCTGAGTGAGGCAATGTCTGTTGCCAGGGAGATGGATGATGAAGAAGTCGTCGGTTGTATTCGCGCTCTGTTGCGTATTGATGATGTTGGTGCCGCTGAGCGCTGCCGGTGAGCAGGTGGACGACCAACCCGCCGACGCAGAGACGATGGAGGTCGCTGAAGATGAAAGCTCCGGTTACACGATCGACGAGATCGCTTACCAGGCGCGCTCGGGAGTGATTCCACTGTACATGTCGCCGAACTTCTATGGTGTGGCAGGATCAGCGGATAATCTACTGATGCTCAATGACGACATTGGGGTGGGGTTTCGTATCGACGCCGGCCTGGCGTACGGAGTAGCCGTGGATGACGAGGATGTCGCGGTGGGACTGCGGGCGTTCGGCGGGGTGTCGTTGAAAGGGGAGTATCGCTTTGGTTCCGGGGCGGTTCAGCCGATGGTGGGGCTGGGCGCCGGGGTGTACGAATTTCTGGCATTCGGTACGCAAGCGGAGGGGGATGATGTGGGAGTACTGGCGGCGGGAGGCACGGCGTTTGGGCTGACGCCGCAGATCGGCGTTGATCTGGGCAACTTTCGGCTTGCCGGTGTGTCGTACCTGATCTTCGGCGGAGACCACTTCAGCCCGATGTTCGGGCTGGAGTTGTCGGGAGTGGTCCAGCGCCACGAATTCTGATGGTCGTCAGTGCGGCAGTTGATGGGACGACGACGAGGATCGCCGCGAGAAAGCGGCGACATCGTCCTCGCGGGGGCGCGCGGGAAGACAAACGGTAAAGTGGGAGCCTTCTCCCTCTTTGCTGTCGACCTGGATGTGTCCCCCGTGCATCTCGGCGAAGCGCTTGGCGACGGCGAGTCCGATGCCGATGCCCCGTTTGTTGAACTGGAATTGTCCCGAGGAGTGGTGCCCGCTGTTGAAGGTGCTGAAGAAGGCGTCGAAGATCTGAGAGACATCTTCATCGGGGATCCCCACCCCGCAGTCACGCACGGTGATCACCAACTGTTCGCCGTCGTCGTCGTGGCCGATGTCCAGCTCGATGGTCTGGTCGTCGTAGGAGAACTTGATGGCGTTCATCAGCAGATTTAAGCAGAGGTCGGTCAGCTTGTCCTCGTCGGCGAGAACCCGTTCGGTCTCGGGGCTGATTGACACCTCCAGTGTCTGGTTGCGCTTCTGGAGGAAGGGGTCGAGCTGTTCGCGCAGCGAATCGACGAACTTGTCGATGTCCAACCAGGTCAGCTCCAGGGTGGTCGAGGAGGTCTCTTCGTCGAGCATCTTGAAGATGCGTTTGGAGATGTTCTTGAGGCGCATCGCCGAGGAGTCGACCCCGGCGAGGGCCTTCTTGCCGACGGAGGAGAGTTCTTCGCCCATCTCCTTACGAAGCAGGTAGGTGTAGCCGAAAATGATAGCGATGGGAGTGTTCAATTCGTGGCTGACCACTTCCATAAAGACATCTTTGACGCGGTCGACCAGCTTTAACTCCTCGTTGGCCGCCGACAACAGAGCATTCTGCTGTTCGAGCTGTTCGTTCGCTTCCTGGAGGCGTTCGAGCAGTTCGTCGCGTTCGCGCTTGGAGCGGTAGTATTCGAAGGCCTGAGACACGAACAGCCTCAGCTCCACCGGTTTCCAGGGCTTGGAAATATAGCGGTAGACGTGCCCCTCGTTGATGGCGTCGATGACGTCGTTGATGTTGGAGTAGCCAGTAAACAGCACCCGGACAATGTGGGGGTGGGTGGTGCGCAACTCGGAGAGAAATTCGATGCCCGACATCTCGGGCATGCGCTGGTCGGTCATGACCACTTCGACGTTGTGTTCGTCGATTAACTCTCGGGCGCGGGCGACGGTCTGAGCGGTCAGTACGTGATATTCGCGCCGAAACAGCCGGGCGATGGCATCGAGAATGTCCGGCTCATCGTCGATTACAAGGAAGGTCCCCTTGGCGTGATCCTGACTCTGACTCATAGAGTACTACGACGCAAAAGAATATGCCCGACTGACTACGATGGTGCGACCGCAGCCTGGCAATAGGCGGATTTGCGGCACCAGACGATCTAATTCAAATGCGCAACACTGCACGGACTGTAACAGAAGTGGAGGCGTTCAAGAAGCGGTTCGTTCGTTTCATAACAAAACCGAGAGGAGATGGTAACTATTTCCATTGGCAAGGTTCCCGGTGATTTAGGGTGTGACCCACCTGATGGTTGTGCAACTTAACGTGGTCGGTGCCTGCCCTGGCCCTTGTCCGGTCCCTCGCCCCGGCCCAATGTTGCTGTGCGTTGGCAAGAGAGGCTCGGGCGAAAGCGTATTGCTGAGAGAGTAACAAGCCCCGGAAAAATCAACGGCGAAGGCCGGGCCCGGGCGAAGGCCAGGACCTGGGCCAGGGAATCGCTACAGACGGGAACCGATCATACCCAATGACTTACGACGGTTGATAAGGCGGAGGGAAAGGAATTATCAAGGGCAGCAGGAAATAACGCACTGTTTAGTGTGTTTTATGAACACAAATCCGCACTGCGAGGTATGTATTAGGCCAGATGCGCCTTGAAAGTGCACAAAACGGTGTGTTAGTCCCCCGTCTCCAATTGCGTCGGGATTGCTCCCGAAGGATCTAACCATGAAGATCACAGCACTCGAAGAGTACGGGCTGCGCTGTCTGTTGCGCGTTGCCGAACAGGACGACGACGAGGCTCTGTCGGCCGCCGATATCGCCGAGCAGGAAGGGCTGTCGCTGTCGTACACTCAAAAGATCATGCGCGTGTTGTCGAAGGGAGAGCTGGTGGAGTCGCGCCGCGGTGTGCGCGGTGGATACACCCTGGCCGACGAGCCCGCCCAGATCACTGTCGGTGATGCGATTCGGGTGCTCGGTGGAATCTTCGAGGTCGAAGACATCTGCGAGCGGCACACCGGAGAATTCGATCAGTGCGCCAACCGTTGCAACTGTGCGATTCGGCCCGTATGGGCCCACATATCCCGGTTTGTCGTAGAGACACTCGACGGGATCGATATGCAGATGCTGATGGATGACCAGAAATCGGTGGCGCAGCACCTGCAAGAACAGATACCCGGGCCGGCCAGGCAAGCCCCTCCGTCCCGATCACATTGAGATGAGACACGTACGCCCGACAGGGTTGTCGTTTTAGCAACAATTGCGAGGTACAGCGATGAGCAGCAACATCGAAAGTTATCTGGACCAGCCCTACGAGGCCGGATTCCACTCCGACGTGGAGATGGAAAAGCTTGAGCCGGGGTTGGATGAAGACAAGATTCGCCAGATTTCGGCGAAGAAGGATGAACCAGACTGGCTGCTTGAGTTCCGGCTGAAAGCCTACGAGCACTGGAAGACGATGGAGGAGCCGGACTGGGCGAATGTGGAGTACGACAAGCCGAATTTCGACGAGATCACGTACTACTCCGCGCCGAAGAACCAGCCCAAGAAGGATAGCCTCGACGAGGTGGACCCGGCGATTCTGGAGACCTACGAGAAGCTGGGGATCCCGCTGCACGAGCAGAAGATGCTGCAGAACGTGGCGGTCGACGCGGTGTTCGATTCGGTGTCGGTGGCCACCACCTTCAAGAAGAAGCTCAAAGAAGCGGGGGTGATCTTCTGCTCGATCAGCGAGGCTGTCGAGGAGTATCCGGAGCTGGTCAAGAAGTACCTGGGCACGGTGGTGCCGTACACGGACAACTTCTATGCGACGCTAAACTCGGCGGTGTTTTCCGACGGCTCGTTTGTATACGTGCCGGAGGGAGTGACCTGCCCGATGGAGCTGTCGACGTACTTCCGGATCAACGACCAGCACACCGGTCAGTTCGAGCGCACGCTGATCATCTGCGAGGATGATGCCTACGTCAGTTATCTCGAAGGCTGCACGGCGCCGCAGTTCGACACCAACCAGCTTCACGCAGCGGTGGTGGAACTGGTGGCGCTGGAAAATGCGGAGATCAAGTACTCGACGGTGCAGAACTGGTACGCCGGCGACGAAGAGGGCACAGGCGGGATCTACAACTTCGTGACCAAACGCGGGGTGTGTGAGGGAGACAACTCCAAGATCTCCTGGACCCAGGTGGAGACGGGCTCGGCGATCACCTGGAAGTATCCGTCCTGCGTACTGAAGGGCGACAACTCCATCGGCGAGTTCTACTCGGTGGCGTTGACGAACAACCATCAGCAGGCGGACACGGGCACCAAGATGGTGCACATCGGCAAAAACACCAAAAGCACCATCATCTCCAAGGGAATCTCCGCAGGAGTGTCGCAGAACAGCTATCGGGGCCTGGTGAAGATGGCGCCGTCGGCCGAAGGAGCGCGCAACTACTCGGAGTGTGACTCGATGTTGATCGGGGATCGCTGCGGTGCGCACACCTTTCCGTACATCGACGTGCGCAACCCGACGGCCCAGGTCGAACACGAGGCGTCGACGTCGCGTATCGGTGAAGAGCAACTGTTTTACTTCCTGCAGCGCGGCATCGACGAGGAAGACGCCATCTCGATGATCATCAGCGGATTCTGCAAGGATATCTTCCACGAGCTTCCGATGGAGTTTGCCGTGGAAGCGCGCAAGCTGCTGGGAATTAAGCTCGAAGGTTCGGTCGGCTAAATGGCCCCAAGACACAAGACAACAGCGGCCTGGCAGGCCGCGCTCCCAAGACCCAAGACTCAAGACACAGGACTGACGCAATGCTTTTGGAAATCAAAAACCTGCACGTTCGCGCCGGGGATACACAAATCCTCAAGGGTGTGAATCTGAACGTCGAAGCGGGCGAAATTCACGCCATCATGGGCCCCAACGGCAGCGGCAAGAGCACGCTTGCAAATGTGGTCGCCGGCCATCCGGCCTACGAGGTGACCGAAGGAACGGTGCGCTACGACGGCGACGATCTGCTGGAGTTGGACACCGACGAGCGCGCCAGAGACGGCGTGTTTCTCGCCTTTCAGTACCCGGTGGAGATCCCGGGGGTGAGCAACTCCCAGTTGATGCGCCAGGCGTACAACGAGCGGCGCAAAGCGCGTGGAGAAGACGAACTGGATCCGCTTCAGTTCGACGACTATGTGCGCGAGAAGGTCAAAGTGGTGGACATGGACCCGGACTTTCTGGATCGCAGCGTGAACGTCGATTTTTCGGGCGGTGAGAAGAAGCGCAACGAGATCTTGCAGATGGCGGTGTTGGAGCCGCGTCTGGCGCTGTTGGACGAAACGGACAGCGGGCTGGACATCGACGCGCTTCGAGTGGTCTCCAACGGGATCAACCAGCTTGCCGGTGACGACAACGCCGTGGTGCTGGTGACGCACTACCAGCGGATTCTGGACTACGTCGAGCCCGACAAGGTGCACGCGATGGTCGACGGTGAGATCGTGCAGTCCGGCGGCAAAGAGCTGGCGATGGAGCTTGAAGAGCGCGGCTATGACTGGGTCGCCAAGCAGAAAGGAGCTGCCCAATGAGCACGGCCGAAGAGACGAGAGAGACGATGGCGCGCCATCCCTTCGTCGCCCGGTTTATCGACCAGGGGCGAGCGAGGCGAACCAGCGGCCAGCCCCAGTGGTGGGCCGATCTGCGCACGGGCGCGCTCCAGAAGCTTGTGGGCCTGGATGTACCCGGGCGCAAGGATGAGGAGTGGCGGTTCATCAACCTGAGCTCCCTGGTTGAGCGGGACTGGTCGCCCCAAGAAGACGCGACGTTCGAGCCGACGGCAGATCAACTGGAAGAGTGGCGGGTTCCGGAGGCGTCATCGACGACGCTGGTGTTCGCCAACGGCCGGTACATCCCGGAGCTGTCGACGGTCGCCGACTTGCCGGAGGGCGCGCGTGTGACCACCTGGTCCGAGTTGCGCGACGCCGGTGAGTTGGACGTGATCGCCGACTACGTCGACATCGCCGACTACTGGGAAGACGACGTCTTCTACAATCTGAACAGCGCAAACTTCGAGGACGGGCTCGTCGTCGTTGTGGACCGCAACGTGGTGGTCGAGCAGCCGATTCACGTGCTGCACGTCGCCGACGGCACCGCCGGCGACTACGCGGCGCACCCGCGCAATGTCATCGTCACCGGTGAGAGCGCGGAGGTGACGGTCATCGAGGAGTACGCCACCGCCGAAGACGGGGTGTACTTCCACAACGTGGTCGACGAAGTGACAGTGGCGCCCAACTCGAAGGTGCGTCACGTGAAGGTGCAACAGGATTCGACGGACGCATTTCACGTCGCCCGCAATCAGATCACCATCGGCGCTGATGCGAACTACGAGTCGACGGCGGTCAACATCGGGGCGGGGCTGTCGAGAAACGACTCCTACGCGCTGTTTGATGGCCGCAACATCGAGTGTACACTCGACGGGCTCGGCTTCGTCAGTGGCAGTCAGGTCACGGACACCCACACGGCGCTGGACCACGACTACCCGGATGCGAACAGCTACCAGTTGCAGAAGAACATCGTCGACGACCGCGCCCACGCGGTGTTTAACGGCAAAATCTTCGTGCAGCAGGATTCGCAGCGCATCGACTCGAACCAGCTCAACCAGAATCTGTTGTTGAGCAAGCGCGGGCGGGTCGACACGAAGCCCCAGCTTGAGATTTTTGCCGATGACGTCGTCTGCTCTCACGGAGCGACGGTGGGGCAGCTCGAAGAGTCACACCTGTTCTATCTGATGGCCCGTGGTGTGGAGCGCGACCGGGCGAAGGCACTTCTGACGTATGCGTTTGCGGCGGAAGTCCTGGAGGACATCGTGGTCGACACGCTGCGTGAACGACTGGAAGCGCACATCATGGAGCAGACGACGAGCTGACCATGGAAATGCCCACGCGCAACAAACAACGAATCAATCGAAGCCGGCGAAGCTGGGAGCAGATCCGGAAGGAATTTCCGGTTCTGTCCCAGTCGGTCAACGACCATCCGCTGGCGTACCTGGACAACGCGGCGTCGAGTCAGATGCCGCAGCAGGTGGTGGACAAGCTGGTGTGGTATCACACGGGCAACCACTCCAACGTTCATCGGGGAGTGCACACGCTCAGCCAGCGCGCCACCGACGCCTACGACGGCGCGCGCAAGAGAGTTGCGGAGTTTATCAACGCACCTCACGAGCGGGAGTGCATCTTCGTTCGCGGCACCACGGAAGGGATCAACCTGGTGGCCCACGGCTTCGGCCACAAATTCGTGGGTGAAGGCGACACCATCGTGGTGTCAGCGCTGGAGCATCACTCCAATATCGTGCCCTGGCAGATGTTGTGCGAACAGAAGGGCGCGAATCTGGAAGTGATCCCGATGAACGACGCCGGAGAGCTGGTGCTCGACGAGCTGGATGAGATGCTCGACGACTCGGTGAAGCTGGTCGGTGTGAATCACGTCTCCAACGCGCTGGGCACGGTCAACCCGGTCGAAGAGATCATCGAGCGGGCGCACAGCCGGGACATCCCGGTGCTTGTCGACGGCGCGCAGGCGATTCCACACATGCCGGTGGACGTCCAGCAGTTGGGCGCTGATTTCTACGTCTTTTCGGGCCACAAGATGTGCGGGCCCACGGGCATCGGTGTGTTGTGGGGGCGAAGCGAATTGCTCGAAGAGATGGATCCGTACCAGGGCGGCGGGGACATGATCCTCAGCGTGACCTGGGAGGGGTCGAAGTACAACGACGTGCCCCATAAGTTTGAGGCGGGAACCCCGTCGATTGCCGCGGCGGTGGCGCTGGGCGAGGCGGTGGATTACCTCGACGAGATCGGCATGGAGCGCATCGCCGAACGAGAAGCCGAGCTTCTTGAGATGGCCACTGAGCGCATCGAAGAGCTGGGTGGGGTCCGCCCGGTGGGCACCGCCGAACACAAAGCGTCGGTGCTTTCGTTTATGATCGAAGGGGTTCACCCCCACGATGTTGGGACTATCCTCGACAGCGAAGGTGTGGCAATTCGCGCCGGGCACCACTGTGCCCAGCCTGTCATGGACCGGCTGGGCATTGCTGCGACGGCGCGGGCATCGCTGGCGTTTTACAACAACGAGCGCGACATCGATCGGTTGGTCGCCGGGATCTACTCGGTGAAGGAGATATTCGGCGTATGACGAACATGCGGGCGCTATACCAGGAGGTGATCCTGGACCACAACAAGAAGCCGCGAAACTTCGGGAAGCTCGAAGACGCGAACCGGTTTGCCGTCGGCGACAATCCGCTGTGTGGCGACAACTACACGGTGTACGCCGTCGTCGGAGATGACGGAGTGATCGAAGAGACGGCCTTCGATGGCACGGGATGTGCGATCTCGAAGGCCGCCGCCTCGATGATGACGGTGCGCATCAAGGGCAAGACGCTGGAAGAAGCGGAAGTGATGGTGGAAGAATTCCGCAGACTGATGACCGGCAAACTCGATCCCGACGACGACCATCATCTGGGCCACCTGACGGTGTTCGAGGGCGTCAGTCAGCTGCCACAGCGCGTCAAGTGCGCAGTGCTGCCGTTTCACACGTTGCATGCGGCGCTGGAGGGGAAGGAAGAGGTGTCGACGGAAGGTCAGGACGATCCGCTCGGGTAGATGCTAGGCGCTGGGCTCTAGGTGCTGGGCGCTGGGCTCTAGGTGCTGGGCGCTGGGCTCTAGGGGCTGGGTGCTGGGTGATACATCGACGGGAGGGAGCCGACCCGAGACGCAAGACACACACGACCCACGACCCGAGACGCACGACCCGCGACACTGGAGGTACACCATGAAGATCGAAGAGATTGAGCCGACGCCGAACCCGAACGCGATGAAGTTCGTGCTCGACACACCGGTGACCCAGGGGTTTGTCACGCACTCGTTCGAGGACGAGGAGTCGGCGGAGGCGGTGCCTCTTGCCCGGGATATCTTTGGCATCGAGCATGTGATCTCGGTCTACTTTGCGGACCGTTGGATCACGGTGACCCAGGACGGGGAGGCGGAGTGGTCGGAGTTGCTGCGCGAGATCGCCGATCCGATTCGCGACGCCGAACCGGCGGACGCTCGCGTCGATATGGGCGGTGGAGACGATAGCAAGGGCGGGCTGTTCGCCGACGACGAGGAGATACCGGGCGAAGACGACCCGCGGATGCCGCAGATCAAAGAGATCCTGGAGGACGAAATTTTGCCCTTCCTGCAGGGCGACGGCGGTGGGTTGTCGATCAAGGGGTTGGTCGACGATGAGCTGCTCATCGAATACGAGGGTGCCTGCGGGACCTGTCCCGCCTCCATCACCGGCACCCTGATGGCCATCGAAAATCTGCTGAAGACGCGGGTCGACGAGAACCTGACGGTCGAAACCGTCGGCGGCGGGATGTTTCCCGGCGGTGGCGGTGGGCCGATGACACCTCCGATGTATTGAATGTTCTCAGCAGGAAGCTGGACCCGGTACGGTCTGCTTGCTGTTGTTCCATGTGCAAAAGGCACCTGATGAAGACCAAATTTGCTGTCCCTGTGCCCCTACTGTTGTTGTGCTTCCCGTTGCTGATTGTCGGCTGTGAATCGGAGTTACAGACCTCCGGGGGTGACGACGGTGAGCTGGCGGAGGTGGCCACCAGCGGAGATTACGACGATCTGAATAATCTTCCGGACTTGTTTGAC
>SKMT01000381.1 GCA_007120915.1 Myxococcales bacterium
TCTGGCAGTTGCACTGTGCCCGACGGGAAGGTGACCTGTTGGCCTTTCAGCCACCGCTGGCGCATCGTCTGGTAGTCGTCCTGAAACGTGCGGTGCCGCTTCAGAAGCAGCTTTCGCAACTCCGGGTCTTTGGTGGCGAATGTAGGATCGAGCCGCCCGTCGTCGGGTTTGCCCTCCGGCGAGTCGTACAGATCATCGGCTCTGACCCGCTGTGCGCCCTTGTAGCGCCGATCCGGGTGCTCGTTGTGAATCCGCTCTTCCTCCTTGCGGATCAGCTCCTCGAAGTGCTCTCGCGCCTCTTCCAGCTCCCAGTCCTCGTAGCCCGGAGGCGGTTTGGGGGTGAAGGTGACTTCGTCGGGCGAGTTTCTTCCATAGAAGCTGTCCGGGCATTTCACGGTGATCGTTTTACCCCAGTGCTTCGGCAGGATCATAAACCCCGGCCAGTCTTCCACCCGTTCGACAAGCCCGGCTCTGACCGGATTGAGCCAGGTGTACAACAGCTTGCGCTGAAGCGAGTTCTCATCGGGCAGAAGCACGTCGGAGTACTGGCCGGCTCCCCAGACGTAGCCTCTGCGCCCGATGTAGTTGTTTCTCGCCCGGGCGATCCCGCTCATCGCATCGCGCATAAAACAGCTTCGGTCCCCGGTGGTGTCGGTGGCCACGAAGTGCACGTGATTGGACATCCCCACCGCCCCGTGCACCTCAAGCCCGTGGCGCTCACTGGCCTTGGCGGTCTCAAACTCGATGATGTGGTTCATCTCCTTGTCCGGCCTGAGCAAAAACTGGCGGGCCACAGTGCGTCGAGTAAGCATTACGGTCTGGTCCGGAAGGTGGCGTCGAGGTCGTGTCATCTTCATTCTCCGTCGAAAGTTCAGGTCATCAGCTCAAAGAGACCATGCTGGTCCCCACATATCTGTTGTCGACAGATCGAGGCCCGATCTTTCGTGAGACCCCAAAATTTTTTCGAAACCACCCCACCCCAGATCGGCCCTTGAATCCGGATTCGACCCAGAATCACAGGCTGATGCATATCCCTCGGACATGCAGTCAGGGGGGGAGGTCACCCCGGATCGAGACCTGTTCTGCGTTTGCGATCGTGGTGCTGACACCCCGGAACCAGGTTGGGTGGCACCCGGTGAAATTGGACGTGATTTCCCGGGTGGTTCGGAGGTGGGAAAAGCCGGTTGCGAGCAGGGGCCCAGAATCCGAGTTCGGCCCATAATTGCAGGGCGGTGCATGTCCCTCGGAGGGGGCAAAGGGGGGGCGGAGAACCGTCAAACGGTGGGGGGAGATTGTAAACTGGAAGCTGATGAGTACCATCTCTGATGAACCCTGCGATTCTAATCTCGTCGGTCGGAGATATCCCCGGAAATCCGGCGGAGGCGGCTGTGCTTCGATGTGTGACCGTCGGTGGTAGCTGCGGACGTTGTAATGGAGATAGTGCCATGGTGTCTGAGAGTCCCGTCGAAGTCTCTGGCGAGCCAGTGCTGTTTTATCAGGGCCGTTTGCTGCAACTTCTTCGGTATGCCGTAGTGGTTGTCGCCGGTGTAGGTCTGTTGGTGTTCGTGGGATGCGACCGGGGTGAAACGCCGGATGATGAGGTGGTAGAGCCGGTGGGACAACAGCCTGCCGAACAGGAAGTGCCACAGCAGAATGGGGAGGTGGAGCCATTGGAGGCCACAGAGGATGAAAAGGCCTCCGGCGGCAACACTGTCGTTGACGGAGGAACGGAGGACGAGGACGAACCCGAGGACTCGGAGGCCTCGTCTCAAGAGGAGACCGCTTTACAACAAGACTCACAGCCGGGCTGGAGGGAGATAGAAGGTGAGCAGAGCTGTGACGGCAACTGGTGCCGCCTGGCCCCCGATATGGAAGGCGTCAACCTGGGGGGCCGCGTCTCGCAGGTAGACGACGAGTTTTACGTGGGAGGAGTCGTCGGTGACAGGTTCGACGGCGAGTCGTATCTGTTCCGATACGACGGGTCGACATGGCATCTGCTTGCGCTGCCGGAGCGGTGGCACTTCCACGGCCCGATTCGTCCGATTTCGGCCGGGGAGATCTATACAATCGTTGAGAACGTTCAGAAACGCCCCCAGCACCAAGTTTTTGCGTTCGATGGCACCGAGTGGTCATCGCTGATGGACTTTGAGTCGTACCCCGGCTTTCTGGAGGCCTGGCCCGGTGGCCGGCTGGTGGTGGGAGGGTTTGATTTCCGACACTATGATGGAGAGAGTTGGGAAGAAAAGGGAAAGGCCAACGAACTGATGTCCATCTCGCTGGCATTCGGCCCGGATGACATCCTTGCGCTCGGTACGGAGCTTCGAGGTGAGATCTGGCATTTCGACGGGGAGCGCTGGGAAAAACAATTCGACGCCGAGGGGATCGGACGGCCGGGAGACGTCTGGGCAGCGGCACGTGATGAGATATTCGTGGTCACCGAACATGGGGAGACGTTTGCCTCACACTATGATGGCGAAGAGTGGAGTCTGATGAAGACACCGTCCCCGGCGTCGCCGGGAATGGACGCACGACTCAACGGGGTATGGGGGGTTGGGGCCGACGATGTATTCGCGGTGGGCACTCACGGAGAAATTTATCACTACGATGGCGCAAAGTGGCGGCGCCAGGACTCACCGGTGGAGACCACACTGTACGACGTGGTTGGCATTAGCTCCGACCGGGTGTACGCCGTGGGAGAAGACGAGGTTGTACTGGAATATGACGGGGACAAATGGCAACTGATGGACTCGCCGGGCGAGGACGACACCATGTGGGAGATCTGGGCGACGGGTGAGAACGAACTGTTCGGGACCGGCGGGGAGGGTCTCTACCGGCTAGACACGTCTACAGACGGCAACGGGCAGTGAGCTGGCTGTGGAGCCCCGAAAGCCGGGCATCCACTGCGGTCAACACCGACATTCAAACCCACGGACAGTGCCATTAGCCCGGAAATTTCACGCAAATGCTATTGCGACTTCGCAGATGCCCACGCTCACTGGCGCTGCA
>SKMT01000185.1 GCA_007120915.1 Myxococcales bacterium
CAATTCTTGATCTCGCGGCGGTGCTGGCGCACCACCCGCTGGATGATCTCCCGGTCCAGCGCCCCTTCGGTCTCGGGCACGTCGTGTTCGACGTCGGGCTGATGGTCGTCGGGCTGTTCTGCGTCCTCGTCGGTCAGGCCGTTCTCATCTGACAGTAGGGTGTCGTCGCTGGATACTTCGTCAGTTTGCAGGGTGAACGTTCCGACGAGCCGGCGTGGCTGATAGTGTTGCTCCTTTTCGAAGTCTGCATCTCGAAGTTGCGCGTCGTCCTCGAAGGACCCGCCGGTTCGCTGATGCATCAACAGACCCAACAGCCGCGCGGCAGCCACCGACGGGATCTGCTCATCGACGCTGAGCTTGAGATGGATTGGAGACGATCCTCGTTGCTGGTCTTCCACGGTGTTGTACACCTCGTAGAATCGGTAGTGATCCAGCAGCTCGCCGAGTCCTTCGGCCGCCTCTTCGATCTGCCCGTCGGCCCACAGCCCTGCCAGCCCGGCGAAAACCTCGTCGGCGTCCTGGTCGTTGTCGGATGTCAGACAGACCGTCGGTCCATCATCCGGACAACCGTCGATCGGTTCGATGAGGCCGTCCACACCGTAGATCGCGACGCCCTCCGTGCTCAGATGAACTCCCACCGTCGTGGGGTCACCAACGACATCGAGTTCCGGCGCCAATACCGAGGCGTCGACAAATGATCGGGCGCCCAACAGAACAGCCGGGTCCACCTCGTGGGCCTCGAGCGCTTCGGCGACGGCGAAGAGGCGGTCGGCGCTTTGGAAGGCGTCCGCTACAAGTTGGACGCGCTCTTCGCCGTCGACGAGTTCGCCCACCATGGCGTCGAGATCTTCACCGGCGTTCCGGTCGATGACATCGCCGTGCCCCACCCGTTCGTCGCCGTCGAACAGCCCCCGGTCGGTCACGAACAGCGTGGGGGCGTCGACATCTGCCTTCGGGTGCACCCCGCCCGACTTCCAGTCGTGTTCAAACGGAGGCATCACGAAACCATCGATGGCCTCCATGAACTCCAACTGCTGGCAACTGGGCTCGTAGCCTTTCTGACAGGCGTTATCGGCCGCCTGCCGAGCCTGTTGGTAGTTGTAGGCGGCCCTGTAGGACTGCGCGAGCCAGCCGTAGCTGCTTGCTGCCGCGTACTCGAACTGCTCGCTGTGGTCGGGATACTCGTCGGCGCACTCCAGAATTCGCCCGATGTTGTGGTCGAATTTTTCCGTCAGCATCTCGTATTGTTTCCACGGCTTCGCCCACTCCAGTGAGCCGAACCAACTCGGCCACACCAGCCGCAAAGCGGCGGCACAACCGCGCCAGTGCTCCGAAGTATCAGCCAACTCGAAGGAGTCCTCGTCGAAGGCAACGGAGGGCGAATCGGACGGGGGTGTGGTGTCCGTGAGTTGGAGTCGAGTCACCTCGTAGGTGTCGCGAGCAAACCCCGCAATCTGCAGTTGGGCCTCTTGTTCGAGGTGCGACGAACGCAGCGCGCCCGGTACATCTACGGAGTCGATGTGAACCACCCAGTCTTTGCTGGAGTCTTCGGGCTGTGTCTGGATGTGCACACCGAGCAGTTGGTCGCGCAGCAACTCTCGAATCTCGCGGTTTCGCTGTACCAGCTCGAGCATCGCCCCGGGACTCTCCAGCAGGTGAAACAGCCACTCCGGAGCTGTGCGGTCCGGCCCAAGGTGCCATTTGACCCAGATCTGGAGTGATTCGTTGTCATCGTGGGTCCATGCCGGGGCATCTGCGCGGCCCGTTGGCTCGTCGAGGTTCGCAATCTTCCCGTCATCGTCGCTGCCATGCCACAGCCGGTGGCCCCATTCAGTGTAGGTGCGCACAAGGTCAAACTGCAGCCCCCGGACCGTGTCGAAGGACTCGGTTTCGCCATCATCGCCGTCGTTGGTATCGACGATGTCGGCGACAATCGTGAAGTCCTCGAACTCTCTGGTGCCGGGGTCGGCGAGCAGCGCACTGAGATAATGGCTGTGGCCTGCGAACAGATGCCGCAAGGTTCCCACCGGCGACATTGAAGGGGCTACGTCGTTCAGTACCGCTCGAAGCAGCGTAGAGCTGTACACCGTCAGCACATCCAACAGTTGATGGCCCCTCCAGTAGACGGCCATCGGCGCATCGGTGGTCAAAAACTGCTGCAGCGCCGGGGTTGACCGTTCCAGCAATTCAGCAGCGGATGCCTCGTCGCCATCGAGGTTGGCAAACAGTTGTTCGTCCTGCGTATCCGCAGCGTCTACGAGCACGTCGACGGTGGCGAGTTCGTCGTCGTGCTGTTGGGTTCGACACACAAGGTAAGCATCGTCGTCGCAAAACGGCTCCAACTGCTCGATCATCGCCTGTGCATCCTGGGCCGGGATGATCACGCGAATATGCAGCCCCCCGGCGAGTTCATCGCTGTCGGTGACCAGCCCGTGGGCCCAACTGTGCTCGACGAGCTCTTCGCTGCCGGTGGTCGCCACCGCCGCGGTGACGGGGCGGGTGGCGTCGAACTCGTCGACTCCGGCCAGAGATTCATAGACCTCCTCCAGCTTTGGCATCTCATCGAGGTCCATATGCTGCATCGCCTTCTGCAACTGGTCGTACCGAAGTTGAAACAGCACCCCCGTCTGCTCGGGCACCAGTTGCTTAAGAGTTGCCACGCGGTCGTCGGCCTTTTCGGTCGCCTCCTGGATGTGCGCCGCATCAGGCCCCGCCCCGACGGTTGCACACCCTCCGGCCAGAACCGCCGCCAACGCCACTACCATGGCCCATTGCCAGGTCAGGCAACCCCTCGTTTCGATCTGACTGCCATCATTCATCGCGTACTTCTCGTTGGGTCTTGCTGAACACTGCAAACGCTGCGCGGCCACCGTATCGAGCCCGCAGAAAAATTGCATGGGTTTTGGGGTCGTGGGGTCGTGCGGTAGTGGGGTCGTGGGGCCATGAGCAACCAAGGGTCAATGGAAACTCCACTGAAATGTTAGATAGCCGGAGGCG
>SKMT01000652.1 GCA_007120915.1 Myxococcales bacterium
ATCACTCGCCTATCAAGCCCAAGACGTGCTGAGGTTTGTCTGTCTTCTGTCGTCTGTCTTCGGCAATCGCAACTTTGGGACCAGCGCCAGATCTTCAGCCCACAACCGATGCGTATGATTAACTCGGAGCGGCTTTTTGAAATGCGATTGCCCTGGCGCCCGGGGCGCTTTTGAAATGCAACCGCCTGTGGTCTGTTTACTCATCAGACACCTACATCCTTGTCCCGGAGGTCATCCGATGCTGTTCAAGTCCAAGAAGACACAATTGCCCGATCCCGACGACGCTCTGCCAGGGCGCGACGAGCCGCTCGACGTCGACGACGAGCACGTGGTGCTCGGCACGTCGATCAAACCGCCGTTTCCCGACCACACTGAACAGGCGGTGTTCGGGATGGGCTGTTTCTGGGGCGCCGAACGGCTCTTCTGGAAGCTCGACGGCGTGCACACCACGCATGTGGGCTACGCCGGCGGCTACACCCCCAACCCCACCTATCAGGAAGTCTGCAGCGGCAAAACGGGGCACACCGAAGTGGTGCGCGTCGTCTTCGACCCCGACGAAATCAGCTACCAGACGCTGCTGAAAATCTTCTGGGAGAGCCACGACCCCACCCAGGGGATGCGCCAGGGCAACGACGTGGGCACTCAGTACCGCTCCGCGATCTACACCGACTCCGACGACCAACTCGACGCCGCCGAAAACAGCCGCGACGAATTTCAGCGCTGCCTTCACGAAGCGGACAAGGGCGAAATCACCACTGAACTGCGCGAAGCGCCCCCGTTTTACTACGCCGAGTCGTTTCACCAGCAGTATCTGGCCAAGAATCCGGGAGGCTACTGCGGACTCGCCGGCACCGGCGTAAGCTGCCCGGTCGGCCAATAACAAGATGAGCCTCCGGGCTGCGAAGCATCCCGGAGGCTCACCGACCACCTAACACCCACCACCCAACACCTACTTCAAGTACACTGAGGCAAACTCCGTATCCACGTCGAACACGTCGTTGACCTTCATGCCCACGTCACTGAGCGAGTAGACGTACTCGTCGCCGTCTTCGCCGGTCATCATGATTGAGCGGCGCATCCGGGAGCGCCAGTGGAACCATCCGGCCTGCTGGGAGTCATAGGTGCACGAATCCAGGTCTTCGCCCTGTTCTTCGCACCACCATTTCTCGATCAGATCGTCGTGGTCGATCCGCCCGATCTCCTCGAAGCCATCGTCGATGTCGACGCTGTACAGGATCAACCCGTTGAAGTTGTCGTCGTCATCGCGGATGTTGATCGGAATCGCCAACACGCCCGTCTCCGGCTGGTAGGTAAACGCGTGGTGGTTGTGCATCGCCTCACTCCAGGACGACCAGTTGCCCGTCGACAGCGTCTCGTGCTGGATCCGGTCCGGATCTTCCATGTCGGTGACATCGAAAATCTGCAGATGCACGCCGGTCATCATCCCGTCATCGTCGCCGTCCTGGCCGATGGCCAGCAGATAGTCGTCGTCGATGGGATGCATGTAGCTGGAGTATCCCGGGATTTCGAGCTCTCCCATCATCTTCGGATCCGTCGGATCTGACAGGTCGAAGGTGTAGAAGGGATCGACGATGAAGAAGGTGACCATAAAGCCCCGGTCGCCCATAAACCGCGCCGAGTAGATCTGCTCGGTGGGCGCCAGGTCTCGCACCGATCCGGTCTCCACCAGCTCGTCGCCCTGGCGCTTCAGAATGATCATGTGGTTTCCACCCTCGTCCACCGACTGTCCGGCGTCATCATCCCACTCCCAGCGGTTGTCCGTGGTGGCCACTCTGAGGTGGTTTTTGTACTCGCTGAACGAGAACTGATTGAGAATCCAGCCGTCCACAACCCCGCTTGCCATGTACTTCGGGTCGTTGTCGCCCAGAAGCTGGAACTTGTGGATGTGGGACTCGTTCTGCTGGTTGCTTCCCACTCCCCAGGGGCCCCACCACCAGCTTCGGGAGCTCATCGCCACGTACAGGTTCGTCTGCGAGGCGTATACCTCCCAGCCCGTCGCGACCAGCCCCGTCGAGCCCAGATCGGCGTCGTCTTCCACGTCGAACGACGAGATGTTGAGAATTCCCAGATCGGCGGTGACACCGGGCAGATACAGATCGGTGCAGTCGTAGAAGGTACCTTCCTCAACGACGTCACCATCGGAGTCGCTGACCTTATGGCGCGGCAGCCACTCGTCGGCGTCGATCTCATCGACTTTGTCCTCGTAGTAATCCTCGAGAATCGGCCGGGCGTCCTCGCGCATCTGCTCCAGCTCGTCTTCTTCGGTCTCCCAGTCGCGTTCGGGAAGATCTTCGAGCGCCGGGTCGTCGGCGTCGAGAAGCTGACTCCAGCCCATCCCCCGCATCCCGCTGTTGGTCACCAGGAACACCTCGCCGTCGATCATGCGGGCGTCCACGTTGCTACCCTCAATTTCAAACTCCCGGACCAACTGGGGGTCCGTTTCGTCGCTGACGTCGAAGATCGACACCCGCGTGCCGTCGAAGGCAAGCTCTTCGTCGTCATCGGCATCGTCGTCGGTGTCGCTGTCGACGGGCTCTCCGGTGTTTGGACCCCGGTTGCTGTACCACTCGTTCTGGCTGCTCAACACCACCGCCTGGTCCCCATCCAGAAACAACGACTGCGGGCGCACGAACGACGAGAAGTCAGCCCGACCCAACACCTGGGTGTCTTCGGGGGGCCAGCTTTCGAGAATCTGCAGCGCATCGTCGACGATGGCGTAGATGTGGGTGCCGTCGGTCTTGACGATGTCCGGCTCGTCTACGCCCTCTTCCTGCACGTTGGTATCCGTGTAGTCTTCGGGCTCTTCGGAACTCTCACCGCTGTCGTCACCGGCGGCCGGCTCCCCATCGGCATCGTTTTCCCCCGCTAAGTCTTCTTCCGGCCCCCAGTAGTAGCGGTCGCTGTACATCCCGTCGATCGCCGCCTCCGTGACCGACTCGGCGATGTAGTCGCGCACTTCGTCGCAACTGGTCACGG
>SKMT01000568.1 GCA_007120915.1 Myxococcales bacterium
ACGAGAATACGCTGAGTCTGCGCGGTGAAAGCCGCGGGATCTGCCAGCTTGACGTCTATGTGCAGGATGAGCGTGGAGAGGTCGGCCCCTTCCACATCGACGTCGATGTGGTGGACCGGTGACCAAAGCTGTGCTTCAGCGTGCCTCGGAGTAGGGGCTGGGCTTGCTGATGACGCGCCGGGTGTACTCTTTGTACTCAGCGGTGCGCTTGATGGGGGCCATCAAGTCGTCGAACTCATCGGCGGAGAACTCTTCCTGGAGAAGCTTCTTGAGCTCACCGCCTTCGACGGGGCCGGCTTCATCGAAGAAATCGACCAGAATACGGGCGGCGGCGCGTTCACCGCGATCTTCGCGTCGTTCAAGGTAGTGTTTCACGATCGTCTTCGGCGGTTGTGACGGATCCACGGCGGGACCGGCCTCTTCCGGGGGAAGCGGGGCGCGGGGGTCGTCCTCCGACTCATCGCCGGCGCCATCACTGCCACCGGTGTCGTCGTCGCTTTCGGCATCATCATCATCATCGGAGCTGACGCCGAAGTTGGTATCCACCGTGTCATCGGCGTTCAGCCCCCGGCCCAGAAGTTCTACGGCCATCTCCGAGTAGGTCTTTCCCTGCTCGCCGGCCATCTCCTTGACTTTTTCAATAATGGCGGCCCCTTCTTTGCCGCGAGCCCGCACCACCAGTTGCGCTTTATAGGTCATGAATTCTCTCCCGAAGTCACACAGTTGCAAGGGTTGTGAACTAATCAGTGGGCTGCATCGTCACCGGTAAAGTTATGTCTCATGGAACGGGGTTTTACGCAACCCACCACCCACGACCGAACACCCACCACCCAGCCCCCAGCTTCCAGCGCCCAGCACCTGCCGTCAGGCTTCTTCCAGATAATCCTCCAGCGCGTTTCGCACCCACACCAGCTCTGCTTTGAGCGCACCGAAGGCTTCATCGGCGCCTTCGAGGTCGTCTTCGCGGCCCATCTTCTCGAGTTGTTTGGCCGCCTGGGCAGCCGATTCAGCACGGAAGACCTCGGTGGAGCCTTTGATGTCGTGGGCGGCTCGAAACACCCCTTCCGGTTCCTCGTTGGCGATGGAGGTTGCGATCTTGTCGACCCATACCGGACTTTCTTCCAGAAAGATCTGGGCGAGTTCGCGCAGCATTTGCTCGTCGCCGGCGACCCGGCTGAGGGCTTCGTCGATGTTGATGACGTCTTCGGGTTTATCAGCGCTATTCATGTTGCTCTCCGTGTACTGCCTGGGGTTCGCTGTCGGATGAATCGGACTCGTTATCAGGGTTGGTTGGTGGTTGATTGGCACGATGAATCGATGGGCCGAACCGCTCGACCATGCTGTAAAGTTTGTCCGGAGTGATGGGTTTGGCCAGATAATAATCGATTCCGCTGGCGAGGATGCGCTCCCGATCGCCCTCCATCGCATGTGCGGTCAGCGCGACGATGGGAATGTGGGGAAGCTGTTCGCTGCGCTGGAGCCGGTGGATTTCGTCGGTCGTCTCATAGCCGTCCATCTCCGGCATCTGGATGTCCATGAGGATGACGTCAAAGTCATCATCTTCGCTCAGAATCTGGAGTGCTTCGCGGCCGTTTTCAGCCAGCACGACCTGGTGGCCTCTTTTTTCGAGCAGCCCGATGGTGACCTTCTGGTTGACCCGGTTGTCCTCGGCGAGCAGAACCCGAAGCCGTTGTTCGACGACCTCCACATCGGAGTCTTCGTTCGCGAATCGTTCGTCTACCTCCAGCGCCTCTCCAACCGCTTCCAGAAGCGAGGAGGGGCGCACCGGTTTGAGGATCTGATGGGTGATCCCCAACTGCTGCATCTGTTGATGGTCCAGCACAATGCCGCCGGAAGAAAGCAGTAGTCTCGGGGTTTTTGACCCGGTGGGGTGGTTACGAAGCTGCTCGGCGAGTTCGATGCCCGACATGTCGGGCATTTCGACGTCCAGCAGGATCAATTCGAAGGGGAGATCATCGGGGTCGTCGGTTTCGTCGAGCAGATCCAGGGCTTCGAAGCCGTCCTCGGTGATGGTGGGGATCATCCCCCAGCTTTCAAGCATCACCTCGAACAGCCGGCGGTTGGTGCGGTTGTCGTCGACGACCAGCACCTTCATGCCGTCGAGCTGGGACAGCTCCAGAGGTTCGTCGGCGCGGTTTTCGTCGCCCACGCCGAACACTGCCGTGAACGAAAAGGTCGAACCTTTGTCGACTTCACTTTCCAGAGTCATCTCCCCGCCCATCAGTCGCACAAGCTGGTTGGCAATCGTCAACCCCAGCCCGGTGCCCCCGAAGCGTCGAGTGGTGGAGGTGTCGGCCTGGCGGAAGGCCTCGAAGATCAGTTTCTGTTTGTGCGGGGCGATCCCTTTGCCTGTGTCGGAGACGGCGAACATCAGGGTCGCCTCTTCGTCGTCGTGCTCCAGCAGGTCGATGTGCACCGACACCTGGCCGTCGTCGGTAAACTTGATGGCATTGCCTACCAGGTTCAGAAGAATCTGGCGCAGCCGATCGGGGTCGCCGATCAGGTTGAAGGTGATCTCCTCGTTGATGTGATAGACTAGATCCAGTTCTTTGTCCGACGCCTTCGTCGCCAACGTCTGAAGCGTTTCGCCTACCGCGTCGCCCAGGTTGAATTCGCGGTGGTTTAATTGCAGCTTGCGGGCCTCGATCTTCGAGAAGTCCAGAATATCGTTGATCAACTGCAACAGCCCCTGGGCCGAATCTTCGGCGAGCCGGACGTATTCGCGCTGGTCGACGTCCATCTCGGTGTCTGACAGCAGCTCCAGCATTCCGAGCACCCCGTTCATGGGGGTTCGGATTTCGTGGGACATGTTGGCGAGAAATTCGCTTTTGGCGCGGGCAGCGTCTTCTGCATTTTGTCGGGCTCTGTTCAGTTCCGAGGTGCGCTCCTCCACTCTGCGCTGTACCCGGTCGGCCCGTCCGACCACCGAGTAGACGTAGGCCATCAACACCAGAGTGCCCAGCAGCCCGATGAT
>SKMT01000298.1 GCA_007120915.1 Myxococcales bacterium
ACCGGTGGCGGCCCTGTCTGCTCCAGTTCCACCGGAACTACCGGCGCTGCCGTCGTCATTACCCTGATCGCCCTGTCGCTGGTGGCACTGCGGCGCAGGTCGTACCCATTACACACCTGAACCGCTGGTTCACAACACTACCTGGTTTTCGCAGTGGAGGGATGTCCCGTGAATTGTACGACATTTCTGACCCGTCTGCTTTCTCGCTCGGTTCTGCTCGGAGCAACCGTGGTGCTGGCGCTGATGGCAATGCCATCCACCGCCTTCGCCGATGGCTTCGACATGCAGCAGTTCCACCCCGTTCCGGACCAGCACCGAAGCACCTTCGGCTCCGCTGCTGCCGATGTCGGTGCTCACGGTCAGTGGTCCGGGTTCGCCCTGATGAATTTCGCCTACGCCCCGCTGGTGGTCGTCGACGACCAGGACCAAGATCGGGTCACCCGACTCGTCACGTCCCAGAACACGCTGCATCTGCTCGGCTCGCTGTCGCTGTACGACCGATTCGAGATCGGCGCTGACATCCCGGTGATCGCCTTTCAGGGAAGCGGCAGCGACATCCCCGACGCCGTCACTCCCGTCGACGGCGGCGCCGGCATCGGCGATCTGCGCCTGATGCCGCGCGCCGAGTTGTTTTCGACCCGGCCCACCCGAAACGCCGACGGTTTCGCCGTCGCCGCTGCCGTGGACGTACATCTTCCCACCGGACGCTCCGACTCTCTTCAGGGCGGCGACTTCCGTGCCGGCCCCCGCGTGATCGCCGACGCCGTATTCGGCGACCTCCGCTTCGGAACAAACCTCGACTATCAGTATCGACCCGGCGGCGCACACGATAATCTGCAGGTCAACGACACCATCGGGTGGAGTCTCTTCGGGGAATTTCAGGTGCACGAAACCACCTCCATCACCGCCGAGTTGTTTGGCCGACTTACACCCGCCTCCGGGTTCGACGCCACCCACTCGCCCACCGAATTGATGGCAGGAGCAAAATCACAGCTCGACCCGGTATTTCTCGTTGGCGGCGCCGGTGTGGGACTCGTCAACGGCTACGGCACCCCCGACTGGCGCGGATTCATCGGCGTTGGTGTACCTGTGGGCGCCGAGCAACCCCGGGCACTACCCGCTCCCACCGATGCGCAATGTGCCCCGGAGACCGTCGACGCCGACTGCCCTCCGGTCCAGCCCGACTGTTCCGACGGCACCCTCGTCGAATACGCCACGGACTGTATCGACGGAGTATGTCAGTACGAAGAGACCGAAACCCCCTGCCAGGAAGGCTACATCTGCGGACGCGACGCCGGTGTCGACGCCTGCATCCCCGACCCCGATATCGACCGGGTGCGTGTGACAGAAGACGACGATCAGATCGAACTGACCGACCGGGTGCTCTTCGGCGTCAACTCCGACGAAATCGACCCCGATTCCGAGCCCCTGCTCGACGATGTGGTCGAAGTGCTCGAAGACAATCCCCACCTGACGCATATTCGCATCGAGGGCCACACCGACGCTGCCGGCGCCCGCGACCACAACCTGGATCTGTCCCAGCGTCGCGCCGAATCGGTCATGGATTATCTCGTCGACAGCGGCATCGACGCCGACAGACTCAGCGCCGAAGGGCTGGGCCCCGACGAACCAATTGCCACCAACGAGACTGATGAGGGTCGACGCCAAAACCGCCGCGTCGAGTTCCACATTGTCGAGCGAGAATAAACCTGGCGCTACACCACCCCGGCCCCCAAAACCACGCCCACCGCCAGCCCGACCATTCCCGCCAGCGCCGGAAAGATCCAGTGGGCATTGCCCCAGACCACCCGTGGAAACAAGAATCGCCGCACCAGCGCCAGCCCCACTGCCGAGACCACTCCCGGAAGCGCGAAATAAAAGACTGCCGTCGCAAACAGAGCTACCGAGCCCAGACTCTCCACCTCATCGACCGCCATATCTCCGGCCGGAGCCAGCGCCCCCACCAAGTCCAGTCCCGTTAGCGCAAACATCATCCCCACCCCGGCTGCCGCCCAGCCACGCGCCGCAAGATTCGCCACCACAAGCGCTATCGTTAGCCCTCTTCGATCTGACAGATCTGGCATCGTTCTCCGGGTGCAACAGTGGCAGCTTCAGCGTCCCCGCCGTGGTGCCACAACCGGTGCAGTCGGTCAATCGCTTCGCTCCGAAATTTCAGGGTTCCAAAAGCAGTGGCACCACCGGGTTAGGCGACTCCTCGCACCATTCCCGGCCCTCAGAAGAATCGGTGCTCACCTGTGTTCTTTTAGCACCTACCTTTTGGGTCTTGGGGCCTGGTGGCGCACTTCCAGTTCGCCGGGCTCATTTGCCACAAACGGTCATCCGAAGCGCCCCACAAATCTTAGTTCGCCGGAGGCGTAGTTCAGCCGGAGGCATCACAAATAGATGGCGGTCGTATAAGCACGGACTCCAACACAACGTGACCGGACAGAAACCCAAGAATCCACAGTTTTCACACAATTCTTCGGGCGGGCGGTGGCTGGACGGTCGAACTGAAGACGCAGATCTGCGTCTTCGACGTCAGTCGGTTTTTTGATCTTTTTTCGATCATTTTTATTCTGATCGTTCTGCGATCAGTGTTCTGTCGTCGGCGTCCTCATCTGACGCTGCCTCCTCGTGCAGTGCTCAAAAATTTCAACCGTCGCATCCGTCGCCTGCTGTCGGCGACGTACTCGATAACGGCCCGAAGGCCGCGAGTTTTTCTGGCTGCCCTTGGGAACTGCGTCCCTTCCGGTCCACCGCCGCACCCGAAGGTGCGAACGAATGAACCATCCGGGACTCCCGCCTCCTCTACGAACTACGAGGAGGTTGTGGTGCTCACCTCTGTTTTCCTTCATACACAGCCCGCGCCACATCCTACGACGGCGACGAACCATGCATGAAGGAGCGGTCCGTTTCAGGAACTCGATAACCTTGTTCCCCACCACGGCAATCCCGCCTTGCCGCGACTGCTCGACCATACGGCCTTGCAGTCGC
>SKMT01000446.1 GCA_007120915.1 Myxococcales bacterium
CGTTGCCCACCCGCACCGTTCCACCTACGGCGACCACCTCATCGGGCCCGTAGATAAAGGGCTCGGTGAGCCGCAGCAACGCGTCGCTGAGTACCACCGTATCGGCGTCAATCGCGCAGAAGATCGGTGTTTGGGTGGCATTGATCCCGGCGTTGAGCGCATCCGCTTTCCCACCGTTTTCCTTGTCCACCACCCAGACCCGGTCCTCGCTCTGAGAATGATACAACCCGCGCATCCGCCGCGTTGGAATCGACTGCTGAACGGGCCGCGGTGACACCTTCAACTCAAAGGCATCTTTCAGCCGGTCCAGCGTATCGTCTGTACTCCCGTCGTTGATCACCACCACTTCAAGCTGAGAGTAGTTCAGCCTCAGAAGCCCCCGCACCGTCTCCACGACGTGCTTTCCTTCGTTGTACGCCGGCACCAGAATCGTCACCGGCGGGGTGCTCTCTTCAAATAACACCGACGTGTCCAACTCCGGGAGCCGCTGGGCGTGGCGTCGGGCCACCTCCAGCACTGCCAGCACCACCAGCACCGAATAAAACACCTGCAGGGCGATGAAATATGTCAGCACCGCCGCATCTACGAACTCGAATACGTCACCGGGCAAAAAATCCAACATGGCTCATCCTTTCATAAACCGTCACTGACGGGCTGACGGCACAACCTGGACGGGATGTGCCTGTTGTGGTTCAAGTTCTGCGCTCTGATCGGCCTCCAGTTGCACCAGACTCCAGCGCGCATTCTGGCGTACCCAGTAGTCGTCGCTGATAAAGATCTCGCGCAAAAGCGGGGCATCTTCCCGCTCTCCCACCATCCCCAGCCCCTTGACCGCCTGAGCTCGCACCTCCCAGTTGTTGTCGTCCAGCAATTCTCGCAGGATACTGCGGCCCTCGTCCTTACCAAGCGCCCCGGCGATGCGCGCTGCGGCGATGCGTCGCTCCAGCTCGTCGCTCTTCGCCATCTTTCGGATGCGAAGGTCCACCCCGTCGATCATCTGGCGGGCCGCCACGTCGAACAACACCCAGCGCACCCGCTGGCCCACCTCACTTAGATCGGTGTGAATCAGCTCTTCGAGCTGCTGGCGGTCCATCGAACGAAATGCAGAGTAGAATGGCTGCTCCATTACCCGACGCTCAATCTCCACCCCCTTCAACGCTGCTACCACATCCGAGGTGTTTCCGATTCGCGCCAGAAGATGCAGCGCCACGATGCGAAAGCGACGGTCGTCCTCGTGGCGCACACCCTCAACAACGGCCTCGCGGTCCGACGCATCGCCGAGTACCACCAGCCGGCGCGCCGCCTTCAGCCGCCGTCCCGTCGGCCCCTTCTTCAGCGCGCTGCGTTCCTTTTCGTCAAAACCGAGTTCATCCCAGGCCTGTCGCACCTGATCGCGGTGTCCCTGTACCGCCAGTTGCACCAGCACCGACTCCAACACCCGGTTTGCGCGCACGCCCTGCTCGCGCACCCAGTCTGCCAGCGGGGTCTGCCCCGCCTCCAGAACCTCCTGCAATTGTTCGAAGAGATGACGTCGCCGTCGCCGCCTGGATCGGCGCCGAAATGTCTGCACCACCAGAACTGCGACCAACGCCAACAGTAGCAGCGTCGACACTGCAATCGCCACCACCACCGCACGATACGCCGGGCTCGCCCACGCCTGGGACAGCCCCTGCTCAAACCACACGAAAATTCCCAATGTTCTCTCAACTTGCTAAAAATTCACCACTTCGGGTCTGGCCCGAATAGCCGCCAACTGTAAGCACCCCCTGGGATAGGACAATACTCAAACCTGGAGCCAACGCTCGGCTATCGTCCACTCCCCCGCTGCTGCATCCATCCGGCATTTCACACCCAGGGGAATCGTCAGCCGCGGATCTGTATGCCCAACGTCCACATCCACCATCACCGGGAAGTCGTAATCGCCGAGTGACCATTGAAGAATCCGCTCCAGCTCCACAGGCTCCAGCCCCACACTCTCCGGAAACCTGCCCACCACCAGCCCGGCGATCTGATCGAACATCCCGATCTGGCGGGCCTGCGTAAACATCCGATCCACCGTGCCCGGCGTCTCCGCCTCGTCTTCCTCTACGAACAGGATTCGCCCCTCCATCTCGGGCCACCAGTCTGTTCCCGCTAACAGCAGCAGGGTCCCGAAGTTCCCGCCCACCACCGGCCCCACCGCTTCACCGGCGCGAAAACAGCGCCACCCCGGCGCCGGCTTCTCGACCATCTTTTCGTCCTCACGCTCATACCAGACGTTGTCACTGCACGTTTTCGCCGGTTCGTACACCAGCTCGTCGCCCCCTTCCATCAATACCCGCTGAAACCAGCGCACCGAGTATTCGAACAGCTTTGGCTTCGCAAACGTGATGCCCGCCGGGCCCTGAAACGTCACCAGCCCCGTCTTCGCCGTGATCGCATTGGTCAGACAGCTCAGATCGCTGTAGCCGACCAGCGGCTTCGGATTCGCCGCGATCAACTCCCAGTCCAGATACTCCAGAATCTGATGGGTATTCAGACCTCCCCAAAACGACATAATCCCGTCGATGGCATCATCCGCAAAAAACGCATGCAACGCCTCGACCCTCTGGTCAACAGTCCCCGCCGTATGACCGACGTGATCGCGGCAGTTCGGCGCCTCTACGACCTCAAATCCCAGGTTGCGCAACCGACGGTAGCCACGCTGGACCAACTCTTCTCCGGCAGCATCCACCGGCGTCGATGTCGCAATGATCCCCAGCGTCGCCCCCTCCGGCAGCGCCGGTGGCAAAATCAACGACTTCCCTGTCATCGGTGGCATGCAACCTCCGTCACTTTCCGACGTCCCAACTGCGACTCACCAGGCCCCGAGACTCAAGACCCGAGACCCAAGACCCAAGACCCAAGACCCAAGACCCGTGACCCGTGACCCGTGACCCGAGACCCGTGACCCGAGACCCGTGACCCGAGACCCGTGACCCGAGACCCGTGACCCGTGACCCGA
>SKMT01000705.1 GCA_007120915.1 Myxococcales bacterium
CTGGTCGGAAAACCCTACAGCCACGCCATCACCGACGCCCCACCCAGCCAACTCGGCGTGGTCGCCGGCCTGCAGCGCGACGACGAACTGATGCTGCCGCCTCGAGAAGACATCGAACTGACCGAAAGCGACTCGCTTCTGGTGATGCGAAGCGTCTGACCGTTCATCGCGCCTCTTTGCCGGAACCGGCCATCTCTCTGACCCGTGACAGATAACGATCAGCAAAACTGTCGACCTGCTCCCAGTCGGTGTACTCGTAGTCTCGGGACGCATCGATTTTTTCGCCGGTGCGACGGCGGACCATCCACTTCATCAACCAACGCCGGAAAAACCCGTACTCCGTAAACGGAATCGCTCCCGCAAACGACTCGACCATCGTCGGCTCCCACTTCATTTCGTCCAGGAAGTCGCTGACGATGTGATCCGTGGTCGTCTCTTCCTGGTCTGACTCCAGAGCCGCCAACATCCCCACAGAAAACAGCGCTGTGGGCAATCGTCGAAGCCCATCGAGCTGGTGTCGCACAAACCGATAGATCGGCCTGGTAATCCGCCCGGCATAGATCGCGCTTCCCACAATAACGCCGTCGTACACCGACAGATCCAGTTGGTGTTGCAGCTCCCCGGCGTTGATCCACTCCACGGAACAACCCGCCTCTTCGAGTCTCCCCCCGATCCGTTCGGCAATCTTCTTGGTCTGTCCCTGAGTGCTGCTGTAAACCAGCGCGATTCTGTAGTCCATCACTCCTCCGGTGGTGTCATTGTCGATGTCGGGCCGAACGAAATATAATCACGATGGCTCCTGCGATCCGGCTTTCGACCATCTCGGGTTGTCTTACCTCAGATCCCCGAACTCCTTTCGGCCGGCGGCCTGCAGTCGGTCGGGGCTACGCTCCGGCGAACGAACCTCCCGGGGTTTGAGCACCGAACACCCAACACCGAACACCCAACACCGACCATTCCGGGATTCGCCACCGCCGTTCGATGGGCCAAGGCGCCATCGCTGTTCTTGTCGGGCGCTGAACTGCGCGCCCGAAAATGCTCAGAAGCCACGGTCGCCTCCCATGCCAACCTCCGACCATGAACACTGATATCCACATCACAGTTTCCTGTAGCGGGTAAAGGCTCCCTGCGCGGAGGTGCTTTGAGCTCCTGTGGTCATTCCAACTCTCCAACTCCTCCAACTCCTCCAACTCACCATTGACGCCTGCCCTCACCGGCATATGGTCGTCGCTGTACGGTAACTGCCATCGATGGGCCTGACCATGACCGATGACGAACAACGTGTACTGACCCCCGACGTCGCCCGCCGCTCCCTTCGGGTGGTCTACTGGTCACTGTTCGCGTCGCTGCCGGTGTACGCGCTGGTGGTCCTGGTACTTCCGACCCCGGAGGGTTGGGACCCGGCGGTGCACACCGACTGGACGGCAGTGGCCATCTTCGCGGCTCTGGCGCTGATCGCCGGCGCCGCGATTCCCTATCTTCGCCGGCGCATGTTCTTCAAGCCCCTCGAAGAGGGGGAAATCGAGCGGCGAAGCGAACAGTATCTGTTGGAACTTCGCACCACCTCTGCGGCCACCTGGGCGCTTGCGACCTCCATCTCCATTCTGGGACTTCTGGCCTATCTGGCGATCTACCAGTTCTGGATGTTCGCGCTCTTTTTCATCCCCTCGGCGGCACTGTTCATCGTCTTTCGTCCCCCCGACGATCTGATCGACGAGATGCAGCGTCCACCCGGGGCCTGACTCAAGAGCTGAAACTGACGGCCTCTCCAGTGCATTTTACCTCCGTCCACCCGCGCTCCCTGCGTTTCACTCCGGTCGCACGGGCCCACCGGGGAAGCTCTGAACACTGATGAGATTCACTACCTCAAGACCTGAGACCCAAGACCCATGACAAACTCCCGTGATTTCGATCTCGTTTTGTGGGGCGCCACCGGCTTCACCGGCACCCTGACCGCCGAGTATCTGGCAGAGCATGCGCAGATCGGTGATATCGACTGGGCCATCGCCGGGCGAAACCGCGACAAGCTCGAACAGTTGCGTGATTCGCTGGGCGAAGACCACGCCGATCTCCCGATTCTGGTCGGCGATGCACTGGACCGGGCGAGCCTCGACGACATCGCCGCTCGCACAGAGGTCGTCTGCTCCACCTGCGGACCCTACGCCAAACTCGGCAGCGACCTCGTCGCCGCCTGCGTTCAAGCGGGCACCGACTACTGCGATCTGACCGGCGAGGTCCACTGGGTGCGCGAAATGATCGACGCACACCACCAGACCGCACGCGACAACACCGCCCGTATCGTGCACTGCTGCGGATTCGACTCCGTACCCAGCGACCTGGGCACATTGCTGGTGCAGAACGAAGCCATCGACCGGTTTGGCGCCCCCTGCGAGCAGGTACTCTGTTTTGTCTGGCATATGCGCGGTGGCATCTCCGGTGGTACCGCCGCCAGCGCCGCCGGGGTTATCGCCGCCGCCCGCAAAGACGCACAAGTCCGCAAGACTGTCACCGATCCCTATGGGCTCAACCCACCGGACAACCGCCCTGGCATCGACGGCCCCCCCCAGCAAAAGCCCCGTTTCGAACCTGCTGTCGACGGTTGGTCTGCCCCGTTCGTGATGGCCACGGTCAACGAAAAGGTAGTGCGCAGAACCAACGCGCTTCTCGACGACCGCTACGGCAACCAGTTCAGCTACCGGGAGGCCAGTTACATGGGCCGGGGCGCCTCCGCCGCCGCCAAAGCGACCATGATGTCCGCCTCACTCGGCGCCATCACCGCCGGGCTGGCGCTGGGCCCGACCCGAAAACTGATCGAAAAGCTCGTGTTTCCCGACCCCGGCGAAGGCCCGGACCGCGACACCATCGAAAATGGCCGGTTCACCCTGCGCTTCCACGGCAAGAATCCGGGCGGCGAAGACCGGGGCCATGACATTGTCTGCGAAGTCGCCGCCGACCAGGATCCCGGCTACGGTGCCA
>SKMT01000499.1 GCA_007120915.1 Myxococcales bacterium
ACATCGTTCCGTGAGGCTCCGATGTGAGTCCCGGTTCCATGGCTCCTGCTCTCCACGGCGATGCGGCTTCGGATTCAACACTGATGGTTGCTTGTCACAAACCCAGCACACCGCAGGCGACCGCACCCGGTCGTGCCGGTAATGCCTGTGCGCCGCCGCGTTATATAAGCACGGTTGGCCCTGGTGGACAAGCAACACATTCTTACTTTATGTACCCTTTCTTTGGGTGGATCGTTGCCCTGCTGTGGCTGCTGTCTGGTTGCGCCACCGCCCCCGTCACCCCCCTGGGCGACGACGAGATGGTCGGCCGCCCCGCCGCCGCCCCCCAAACCTCCGACGCACCGCCGCCGCGCCCCGGGGCGATGTGGTATCATCTCCACGCCGACGGCGACCGGCTCAACGTGAACATCCGGCTTCTCGACCCTCCCTCTACCTCCACCTTTTTTCTGCCCGGTCCCTGGGCCGACCGCGACGACTTCGACGAACGCATCACCGTCGACGCCGCCCACGGCCCCGACACTCACACACCACTGCCGATGACCGTCGGCGACGACGGGCGCATCGACGTCGAATCCGACGGGCTCGAATTCGTCGAACTGACCTATCACGTCGATCTCGTCGACGGTCCCGACCCGGATCGGCGCTTTCTGTCCTGGGGCGACCACAACCAGTTCTTCGCGTATGCTCCCGCCATCCTCGTGCTTCCCAGCGCCGGGATCGCCGAACAGATCCGCGACATTCCCATCGAAGTACACACCCCCACCGACTGGACCGTCGCCGCCACCTGGCCGCTGGCCCACGACGAACCTGCTCAACACCCCGACCGGCGTGTATCCGGCTTCGTCGCCGATGACATCCACAGCCTGCGCGACGCCTACATCGGCGCCGGCGACCACTGGAACCAGCACACCCACCGCTCCGACCACGGCACCCTGCGCTTTACCACCACCGCCGACTTCCAGTTCGATGACAAACGGATGCTCCAGGCCATCGCCCGCATCTGCGATCACTATCTACAGCGTTTCGGCGCCTACGACGAAATCTCCGCCATCGCCCTGCCCAACGACGCTGTCGACGACTCCTCGCTCGACGGCACCGGGCGCAAAGGGGGCTTCGTCATCGAAGTTCCCATCGACCAGCCACTCGACGACGAACTGCTGGTGCTCAGCGCCCACGAGGCATTCCACATGTGGAACGGCCACCGCCTCGTGCCCGCCCCCGCAGCCCGCGAGGACACACTCTGGTTCAAAGAGGGGCTGACCCACTACGTCGCCCTCAAGACCCTGGGGCGACTCGATCTTATCGACACCTCCACCATCCGCGACGAACTCGCCCGCGCCGCCTGGTACTACGCCGAAAACCCCATCATCGCCGGCGGTCAAATCCGCGCCATCGACAAGACCCGGCTGCCCTACGACCGGGGCCTTCTGATCGCGCTGGCGCTGGACATGGCACTGCTCGAACACACGGGAGGCGAAAAAACCATCGAACACTGGATCCGCTCCATGCTCTCCGACGCCTTCGCCGACGAAGCCGCCGCGTACGACCCCCTGTTTCTCGAAGAGACCTTCCGTGCCTTCACCCGCGACTGGGGCACCGCCCCGGCTCGCCGCTACGACGAGTTGGTCAACCGCAACAAGACCATCGACGCCGAGGTGCTCTTCGAACAACTGGGCTTACATCTCATCGACGCCGACGGCGCTGAAGCGCCCCGGCTGTTGCCCATCGAAGACCGAACTCGCCCCTTCGAATCGCTCTTCCATCCCCCCCACGACCATGACCTCGAATAGCAACCCCAACTGGCGCGTACATCTGCTTCGCGAAGCTGACTTCGCCCTCGACGGCGGCGCGATGTTCGGCATTATCCCCCGTCCGATCTGGGAGAAGACCAACCCTGCCGACGAGGGCCATCGCATCGACATGGCCACCCGCTGTCTGCTCGTCGAAAACGGCAACCGCACCATCCTGGTCGACGTCGGCATCGGCACTCGCTGGTCCGACCGCCACCGCGACATCTACAAAATCGGCGACCAGGACCCGGCATTCGAATCGGCGCTGTCCGCCCACGATCTTACCCCCGAGGACATCGACGACGTGGTGCTGACCCACCTGCACTTCGACCACGCCGGCGGGCTGACCTACGAAGACGACAACGGCGACATCCAGCCCTCCTTCCCCAACGCCACCCACTGGGTGCAACGGCGCAACTTCTCCTGGGCCTTCAGCCCCAGCCCCCGCGACGCCGGCAGCTACCGCAAAGAAGACTTCGCCTTCTTACATCGCACCGGCGCCCCGCCGCTGGAGTTGGTCGACGGCATCGACGAACTCTTCGACGGCATCGAAGTTATCCCCTGCCACGGACACACCTTCGGGATGCAACTGGTCAAAATCGACGCATCCGATGCCACCTACATCTTCCTGGCCGACCTCATCCCCACCGCCTCCCATCTGCGAGACCCTTACGTGATGGGCTACGACCTCCAGCCGCTGGTCACCGTCGAAGAGAAGCGCGACATTCTGTTTCGGGCCCAAAAACACGACTGGATCCTGCTGTTTGAACACGACCCCAACACCCAGGCGGGACGCGTCGAATTCGACGAAAAAGACCGCCCGTCGCTGGTAGAACTTCAAAACCCACCGGAATCACTGCACGGACTGGAGACATAAACCTAATGTGCGAAATCTTTACATCCTCCCCCGAAGCGACAGCGCCGGGGGAGGTGGCCGCAACGCGGTCGGTGGGGGCTGGCTTTTCATCCTCCCCCGAAGCGACAGCGCCGAATTATGAAGAAGTGACTGAACACCTCGGCTTTGCTCCCAACAAGCGCAGCGCTGTGGGGAGCTGTCGCGAAGCGACTGAGGGGCAGGTCAATGTAACCTCTACGACCCAGAGTCTTCACCATGAATTGCTCCCATCTACCACTGATCATCGCCGTCACCACCGCGATCCTGTTGATCCTCCCCCCCGCCACCGCC
>SKMT01000130.1 GCA_007120915.1 Myxococcales bacterium
CCAGACGCTGCGGTCGGGCCCGGCAGTCTCCTCGATGCAACTTCGAGGGGTTCGCGCCCACCTCCACCGCCACGGTGACGACACCACCGACATCGACGACATCCGCGCCAACCTGGCGGCTGACATCCCGGAAGATGAACTCGACGACGACCCCGCCGACGATCTGTTCGAGCGCATCGACGGATTCGCCACCCGCCTGCTGCAGCGATTCGGGGACCGCTATCCCGATGTGACCGTCGCCGACGCCGAACTGAAACTGACCGGCGACGAAGGAGCGTCACAATGGCCAGCGAGCCTGGTGAGCACCGAAGAGTTCACCCTCGACGGCGATGAATCCAGCGCCCCATTCACCACCAGCATCGCCTTCAACTCCCCGGAGCATCCCAACCTTTCCGTGCCGGAAACCGCCGACGTCTCGGGGACGATGCGCCGGCCCATCGAGGAGTCGACGCTTCTCGTCGACTTCAAACCACAGCTTCGGGTGGCGAACCTGGAGGCATTCCCCTTCGCCGAGTTCGCGCTGTCCAGCGTCGAAATCACCGAGGACTATGGCATCGAACTAACAGATCCGACGGTGGACTCCAGGCTTCAGGACACGGCCTACCAGCTTGCGTCAGCTCAGCGGTTGCATATCCAGTTTGACGGATGGCCCCGGTCGCCCACGGATGTGGCACTGGACCAGTTGGAAGTCGACGCGCCCCGGGTGTTCATCGAATACGACGAAAACGGCGGGTCCAACCTCTCCGATCTGTACGCCGTGGCCCGTCAGCCTTCGGCGCGCCAGGTCACCACCACAGCCCGCACCATCGGCGACAGCCTGGCCGCCGCCGCACAAAAGACCGACGACAACCCGTCGGACGACGAGCCAACGGACCAGCTCGAAGCTGCCGACGCCGTCGACCAGGGCATCGCTGACCTCATCGGTGAGCTGCCCATCCGCGACTGGCTGGCGAAGTATGTTCCTCAGCGCACCGAAATTCACGATCTGCGCCTGGTCGTCGACGATGCCCGAGAACACGATCAGTTAACCAACCCGGCCGACTACTTCGAGATCACCAGCGACGTGCTCAAAGTCGAGCACAGCCCCCTTCAGGGGCTTCTGGAAGGTGACATCGAGCTTGAAACCACCACCGCCGACCACACCGGCAGCGCCGACCTTCAGTTCCACCTGCCCTATCGCACCGACCGCTGGAACGCCTCGGTGCGGGTGGACCGGCTGGAGCTGGCACATTTTGCGCAGCTTGGAGGCCCCGCCGTCGCCCGGCATCTCCACGGCGGAGAGATTTCGGCGGTACTGGACGTCGATCATGGCAACGAAGACGACAGCTCCAGAACCCGTTTTGACGGACGCTTCGGCGCCACAGACATGCGCGCCCATCACGAAGCGGTCGCCGATGATCCCATCGAGGTCGATTCCACCAGTTTGAGACTCGACGGCTTCTACGACGCGTCGATGCCACTGCCCGAGGCCGAACTGATCGATGTGAGCGACGACGACGGCGACGACGCTGACCAGGAGGACGACGAACCCCCCCCGCCAGACACCGGCGGATTCGTCATCGAAGAGGCCACCGCCCGGCTCGGCGACGTCGAAGCCGACCTGGCGATGGGCGCCTACGGGCTCGACGGGCTGCGCCTTCCCAATCGGCTCACCTTTGATGTCGGCCTCGCCCAGACGAGCCTCCAGGAGATTGTCGACTCCATCCCCGCCGCAATCCGCGGGCCCCTCGACGGCATTCGGCTTGCCGGAAGTCTGGGGTGGAACTTCCAGTTGGAGGTGCCGCTTTACGAAGCCAGCGAAATGCGCTGGGACGCCCTCGTCGATCTGTCACCGGACTTCGAGGTGCTGGAGATCCCGGGGGAGGTCGACGTGTTTGCGCTCCAAGGCGAGATTGAGCACACCATGGCAGACGAGTGGGAACAGCAGATCCACTACCAGGACCGAAACGTCTCCTTCGAGCGCACCGTCACCATCCCCGAGGCCCGACCCACTCCTGCACAGTGGTTGCTCGACAACACCAGCCTCGACCTGGGTCAGATCAACCGGATCCGCCGCCAGCGCCAGTGGCCCGAGATCCCGGAGTGGAACCCGTCGATGGACATCAGCGCCGAAGAAATGCACACCAAACACTACTGGCTCTCCGAAGTGGCCAACGCCCAGGCCGCCGACACCCCCTGGGACGATGATGAGCCCGAAGAGGACAGCGGTGGGATCAACTTCCTGTCCGATCTGTCGCTGGACAGGGCCGAAGACGACGATGACGCGTTGATCTACGAAGAGCCAGATCCGCCCGAATTTGACCAGACGAACATCGAAATCGACCCCGACCGCTACGGCGAGTACGTCTACGTGCCTCTCCACCACATCTCCCCGTACATGGTCAGGGCAATCAAGACGACGGAAGACAACTCCTTTTTCACCCACTCCGGGTTCAACTTTTTGGCGATTCGCCAGTCCGTCGAACAGAACATCAACGCCGGGCGCTACGTACGGGGGGCGAGCACCATCTCCATGCAGCTTGCCAAGAATCTGTTTCTGGAGCTGGACCGGGTGCTGTCGCGCAAACTCCAGGAGATCGCCCTGGTGTGGCTGATGGAAAACGTCGCCGACGTGCCCAAGTCCCGGATGATGGAGCTGTATCTGAACATCATCGAGTTCGGCCCCGGTATCTTCGGGATCAACGAAGCGGCGATGCACTACTTCGGCAAGCGGCCCGACCAACTGAACGTGGGTGAAGTCGCCTGGCTGGTCAGCATCGTTCCCAATCCCAAGCGCTACCACAAATACTACGAGCGCGGAGAGATTACGCCGGCCTGGTTCAACCGGATGCGCCGCTATATTCGCGCGATGGAAGCGCGAGATCGGATCTCGGAACGCGAGAAACGAGAGGCGATGGAAGCGCCCCCCGAGTTTTACATCCCCGAAGACGGTGATCCTCTTCTGCGAGATGACGTCGCGCCGGTACAGCCCGACGAGCTGATCGATGACGACGAAGTCGACGAAGAGGACGAAGCCCTGGAGCTGCCGGAGCTGTAGACACCGGCGCGGAATAGCACCTGCATCCCATCGGCTTTACCCATACTGGACCTGGTTGATGTTCTCTCCGGTGCCGAATGCCTATCGCCTATGGAACCCGACGCACCACTTCAGCACAAGCTCGAGGCCATCAACCGGCAGGTCTGTCGGTTGCAACGACGGCTGCGCATCCAGCGCGCCACCGGTGGACTCGTCGAGGGTGGATGCCTGGGGCTGATGGTGGTGGCGGTGGGGCTGACCGCTATTCGCACCGGCTATTTCGATGGAACCCTGGGGGTTTGGCTCGCTGCCGCCTCTCTGATCGCCGCCATCGCCGCCGTCGTTCGCGGCTTCCGCGCTGTCGATCCCGTCGAGGCTGCCCGACAGTACGACACCAGCCACGGGCTGCATGACCGGCTCTCTTCGGCGATGTACTTCACAACCCGTGGCCCCGACACCGGGCTCGACGATCCCTTCGTGCGCGCCCAGAGCGCCGACGCCGCAGACTTTGTCGACGAGCTGGAGCTAAGCCGCGCCGCGCCCTGGCGCGCTCCCGCCGACGCAACCCTGTTTGCCATCGCCACCGCCGCGGTGGCGCTGCTGGCGGTGGTGCCGATGCCACAGCACGACCAACCACTCCAGGAGTCCTTCGCCGTCGAACATCCACCGGCGGTCAACGACGCCACCATCGCCTACGAACGCCATCGGCTCGAACAGTTGCGCGACCGTACCGATGACGACGACAGCGCCCAGTTGCTCGACGACATCGAGGCGCTGCTCGACGCCGCAGAGCAACGGGAAATTTCACCACAACAGTTCGTCGAGCGCCTCGACCAGTTGCGGGAGGCCAGCGAGCGCGACGGCTACATCGACGACCTCGCCGACGCCCTCGCCGACGCCGCCGGCCAGTCCGCGGCCAATGTGCCGGACACCCCGGGGGAGTTCGACGACTTCGACACAGCGCGCGCTGCGCTTGAAGAAGGCGACTTCTCCCGCGCCGCCGATCACCTGGAACGTCTGGCCGACCAGCTCGACGAACAACCGCCCTCCGAGGAGGCGACACAACAGTTGGCCGACGCGCTCGATGATCTGGGCGACCGGATCGACCAGCAGCGCGGCGCCGCCGACGAAGACCATCAAGAAACGACCGACGGCGATGATGAAGATCTGCTCGACGACGACACCGAACCAACATCGGGCGAACAGACCGGCGACCAGGATGCCCCCTCCCCACAGGACCGCACCCTCGAACAGTTGAGCCGCCAATTCAGCGACGCCGCTGACGACCTTCGCGACGATTCCCCGGAGCAACCACCTCCGCCTCAGGAAGAACAGCCCGGCCAGTCTGACCAGGACGACTCACAACAGCCTCAGCAGCCGCCGCCTGGCGCCGATGACGACCACAGCGACCAACAACAGCAGCCACCGCCCCACCCTCTTGGGCAACAACAAGACGACGGGCCGGACTACCGCGACAACACCTCCCAACGGTTGAGCGACGCTGCCGATCAACTGCGTGAAACCGAAGAGCAGCAACGCCAGCAACAACAACAGCAACAGGCCCGCGAACAACTCGAACGGATGCGCCAGTCCGCCGCCCGCGGCGGTGATGAAGACCCTCAGCGCCGCGAGAAGATGGAGGACTACCTGGACCGCGCCGGCGGCCAGCAGGACCAGCAACACGCCGACGGCGACCCCTCCGGTGAACCGACCGAGCAGGCCGATGACGATCTGCTCGACGACAGCGACGGTGACGGCGAAGCATCCGGCGCCGACGGCGACCAGCCCGGCGAACAGGCCGACTTCGACTACGAAGACCACCGCCTCGAAGGAATCGACACCGGCGAGGGCCGAAGCTACTCCGAGATCATCCAGGGCGCCGCCGAAGAGGGCTTTGCCACCACGGACTACGAAGATGTGTACGTGGAGTACGAAGACTTCGCCGAAGAAGTCATCGAACGCGAACAGATCCCCGACGGCTACCGCTACCACATCGAGCGCTACTTTGAGCTAATACAACCGCAGCGATAGCCCGCCTTCCCACTGAGGGGGAAGTGGCCGAACGAATGTGAGGTCGATGGGGGGGTTGGGGGGATTAACAGAAGCCAAACAGACTGGAATCACCGATGACCACCGAAGAGTCCGTCGAACAACAGGTCGAACACTTCCAGCGAGACGCCTCGTCGATCCGCGAGGAGATCGCCAAGATGATCGTCGGGCACCGCCAGGTGATCGACGGCGTGATCACCAGCCTTCTCGCCGACGGTCACGTGCTTCTGGAAGGGGTGCCGGGGCTGGGCAAGACGATGCTGGTGCGCACCCTGTCGAGAGCGCTGAATCTTAACTTTTCGCGCATCCAGTTTACCCCGGACCTGATGCCCTCGGACATCCTGGGCGCCACGGTGATCAGCGAAGACGAAGGGGGAGCGAAGCACTTCCGGTTCGAAAAGGGGCCGATCTTCGCGCACGTGGTGCTCGCCGATGAGATCAACCGCGCCACTCCCAAGACCCAGTCGGCGATGCTGGAGGCGATGCAGGAACAGAGCGTGACCATCGGCAACGACACCCACCGATTGGAGTCGCCCTTTTTCGTGCTCGCCACGCAGAACCCGCTGGAGATGGAGGGGACCTATCCGTTGCCGGAGGCGCAACTGGACCGGTTTCTATTTAAACTCAACGTTGAGTTTCCCGACCTCGACGAGCTACACGACATCATGGACCGCACCACCGGCGGGTCCGCCCCGGACGTGCAGCCCGTGGCCGAACGAGACCGGATTCTGCAGATGCGCCGGCTCGTCAGCGAAGTTCCGGTCGCCCGGCACGTGCAGGACTACGCGCTGCGACTACTGAAGGCGACTCACCCCGACGCCGACCAGGCCCCCGAGAAAACGCGCCGCTTCGCACGGGTCGGCTCCTCGCCGCGGGGCGCCCAGGCGATGTTGACCGCCGGGCGGGTGCGGGCGCTGATGGATGGTCGGTTCAACGTCTCCTGCGACGACATTCGCCAGGTCGCCCCTCAGGCGCTTCGCCATCGCATCATCCTGAATTTCGAGGGTGAAGCCGAGGGCGTTACCACCGACGATCTGCTCGATGAGATTCTGGAACATGTCCCCGAGACTCGGCGATGAGTGACCCCTCCGAACAGTCCAGCGAGCCCTTCGGCGAGGAGTTTCTCCAACGACTCGAATACCTGCGCATGGTCGCCCAGAAGATGGCCGCCGGACAGTTTCGCGCCCGACGCCGCACCGAGACCGTCGGCAGTGGAATCGACTTCGCGGACCACCGCAGCTACAACCCCGGCGACGCCGTCAAGAACATCGACTGGAGGGTCTACCGCAGAAGCGAAAAGCTCTTCGTCAAGCAGTACGAGGAGCAACAAGACCTGCACGTCTACTTTCTGGTCGACACCTCCCGGTCGATGCATCTTGGCGACGCAGCAAAGTGGCACCTGGCCCGCGACACCGCCGCCGCCCTCGCCTACATCGCGCTGAGCAATCTGGACCGGGTCAGCATTGTGCCGTTCTCGTCGGCGGTCACCGGCCGGCTGGCGCCGACGCGGGGACGCTCCCAGATTTTCAAAATTTTCGACTTCCTGGGCGGCATCGAACCCGGCGGCGAAACATCGACGGCCGACGCCTTTGGCACCTTCGTGCGCGAAAACAAGCGCCCCGGGCTCGCCGTGGTCATCTCCGACTTCTACGACCCCGAAGGCTTCGAAAAGGGGCTGGACGTGCTTCGCTACCATCGGTTCGAGCCGATGGTCATACAGCTTTTCGACCGCCGCGAATTTTCTGTCTCCATCACCGGCGACGTTCAACTCGTGGACTGCGAAACCGGATCGGCCCGCCGGATGGTTTCCACCCCGTCGGTCGGCGCCGAGCTCAAGGCGGCGTTCGAACAGTTCTCCGAAAACCTCGAAAACTACTGCACCAGACACCAGATGCTCTACTTCCAGGCCCCCGTCCAACAGTCCTTCGAAGATCTCGTACTCGACGTCTTCCGCGCCGGCGGCTTCCTCGACTAACGACTACCCAACACCCCTATGTCCTTTACAGGCCTTCCCATCAGCACCATCGCATGGGCAGCCGCCTTCGCGGCGGTCGCCATCACGGTGCTGTACCTGCTGCGGCTGCGGCGCCGGCGGGTGGAAGTGCCCTTCTCGCCGCTGTGGGCACAGGTGGCCTCGCGGCGCATGCAGTCGGACCGACGACGCCTGCTTCGCCGAATCCTGTCCTGGCTTTTGCATCTGACCATCGCGGCGCTGCTTCTATTCGCTGCGCTGGGCCCCCACTTCGACGAAGAGATCGTCGACGAACGGCATGTGCTGATTCTGGTAGACAACTCCGCGAGCATGGCGGCCACCGACGTCTCCGGGGCGCACGACCGGTTTGAACTCGCCCGCGATGAAGCGATCGAACTGCTCGGTACCATCGGCGGAGATGACCGGGTGATGGTCGCCACCTTCAACGACGAGGTCCAGCCGCTGGGCACCTTCGTAGACGACCCGTCGCTTCTGAAGCCCGCCCTCGCCGATCAGCGATGGACCGCCAACCCCGCCGATCTGAACCAGGCGCTCCGGTTCGCCGCCGACAGCCTGCGCGACCGCCAGCCCGCCGAACTGGTGGTCATCAGCGACGGCGCCGGTGTCGACGATACAGCGAGCCTCGATGTCGACTTCGGCGACGAGACCACGGTGCGCCACCGCAAGGTCGGCGAGTCCTCTGAAAATGTCGCCATCACCGCCTTCGAGGCGCGCCGCTATCCGGCAAACCGGCTGGACCACCAGGTGTTTCTGCAGCTTCACAGCTATTTTGACCGCCCTGTCGACGTCACACTGCAGATTTTGGCCGACGACACGCCGGTCGAAAACGAATCGCTCCGGCTCGAACCCGGTGAACCACACCGCCAGTTTTATCCCGAACTCGCCGCCGCCGGCGAACGGCTCGAAGCCAGGCTTCGGCTCGATACCGATGACGCGCGCGACGTCTTTCCCCTCGACGACCGGGCCTTCGCGACCATTCCCCCGCCCCAACGGCTCGACGTGCAACTGGTCTCTTCGGGCAACCTCTATCTGGAGGGGCCGCTTCTGATCGGAACCCACATCGAGCTGGAGACGGTCCACCCCGACGACTACGACCCTGGCGCCGAATTCGACGTCACCATCTTCGACGGCGTCGACGCCGAACCGCCCGACACCGGCGATGTGCTCTACTTCGCACCCCACAGAGACTCTTCGCCCTTCGATATCGCCGGCGAAGACAACGAGCCCATCGTCACCGACGTGCTGGAGGACCATCCCCTGGTACGCTGGGTGCAACTCGACGATCTGAACATCGCCCGCACCACCACCTTCGACGCCGCTGTCGGCGACACGGCGGTCGTCGAGTCCTTCGGCCAGCCCATCATCATCGCCCGTGAAACCGACGACCGGCGCAAGGCAGCGGTGGGCTTCGATGTACGCGACAGCGACTTCCCGCTGCGGGTGGGCTTCCCCGTATTTTTGCTCAACGCCATGGACTGGTTCGCCGACGATGACGATGAGCTGCAGCCCGGCTACCCCACCGGCACCACCTGGTCGATCCCGGTAGATGACGGCGCCGACTCCGCCACCATCACCGACCCCGACGACCGCCGCCACACCGCCGCTGTACACGACGGACAGGCATTGTTTTACGGCGAGTTGCCCGGGTTCCACACCGTCGAGACCGACCGGGAGTCGATCACCGTCGCCGCCAATCTCGCCGACCCCGCCGAATCGGACATCACCCCACAACAGTTGGAGTTCGACGACGTCGACGTCGAACAGGACACCGACGAATTGATCTTCGACCGCCGCCAGGTGTGGATGGGCCTTCTGTTCGCCGCGCTGGCATTGCTGATGATCGAGTGGATCACCTTCAACCGGCGATGGACTGTGTAATGGACAGCCTGATCGGTCAGATCGCCTTCGACGCCTTCGGCCGCACCTTCGAGGTGCTGGCGCCGGGGTATTTCGGGCTGTTGCTGCTGATCCCCTTGTTGGCCGTCATCGCCCTGTTCAGCCTCTCTGATTTGCCCCGGTTCCAACGCGCCATCAACCTGGGGCTGCGCTCGCTGTTGGTCGCCGTCATCGCCGCCGCCCTCGCCCAGGTGGTGGTCACCGATTTCGACTCCCGGGTCGCCACGGTGTACCTGGTCGACGCTTCCGCTTCGATGCCCGACGACGCGCTCGACCAGGCCGTCGATCATATCAACGACGCCGCCGGTCAGTTGGACGACGGGGACCAACTGCAGGTCATCGCCTTCTCCGACCGGCCCTATCTGGTCGAGCCCGACGCCGATGGGTTCTACGATGAGATTCCCCGCGCCGACAACGAAGACGGTTTCGACACCGACATCGCCGCGGCGCTCCGCATGGCCTACGGGCTGTATCCGGACGACCACATCCGCCGCGCAGTGCTGTTGAGCGACGGCAACGAAACCCACGGCGATCTGCTGGCGGAAACAAACCGCGCCGCCGACTTCGGCATCCGGCTGTTCACCCAGCCGCTGGACTACGAACGGCCGCCGGAGGTGCTCATCCAGTCCGTTCACGCGCCCGAAAACGTCACCGCCGGCGAGCCCTTCGAGTTGACCGCCCGCATCTTCTCGACCCACGACGACACCGTCGACATTCAGCTTTGGCGCGACGAATACCGCCAGGACTCCACCACCGTCGACGTCGAACCCGGTGTCACCGAAGTCGACTTCGACGCTGAAATTTCCCGGCCCGGCTTCAGCGAATTTCAGTTCGAGATGGAGGTTCACCGAGAAGACACCCACGAGGAAAACAACCGCTGGGTCCACACCGTGCACGCCGGCGATGAGCCGCGAGTGCTCTATGTCGAAGGTGAGATGCGGGCGCGCCACTACATCCAGCGCGCCGTCGGCGACGCAGACTTCGATCTCGAAACTCGGGGCGCCACCGGACTTCCCCGAAGCGCCGGGGAGCTTGACGAGTTCGACCTGGTGCTCATCTCCGACGTTCACGCCGACGACATGTCCCGCGACCAGATGGAACTGCTCGACAGTTACGTGCGCCGCGGCGGCGGGTTGATCCTCGCCGGGGGCGAAAACTCCTTCGGCCCCGGCGGCTGGCAGAACACCCCGCTCGAAGAGCTGTCGCCGGTGACCTTTGAGGGCTACGAGAGGCGCGAAGACCCCAGCGTGGCCATCCTTCTGGTCATCGACCGCTCCGGGTCGATGGGCGAACACCGGCGCATGGATCTGGCCCGCGAAGCCGCCCGCGAGGCGGTGCGCGAACTCGACGACCACGCCGAAATCGGAGTGCTGACCTTCGACCATGAGGTCACACCGGTCAGCCCCATCCAGCCGGTGACCAACCGCTCCCGGATCATCGACCGCATCGACGGCATCCGCATCCGGGGAGGCACCGACATCGCCCTGGCGCTCGAAGAGGCCTACGACAAGATGGCCTTTCACCCCGCCCGGATGCGCCATGTGCTCCTTCTGACCGACGGCATCGCCCCGGAAGACAACATCTTCACCGAGACCATGCCGGCGATGCGCGCCGAGGATATTACGGTGTCCACCGTGGTCGTGGGCCGCGACGGCGAAACCTCGCTGATGCGTCGGATTGCAGACGCCGGAAACGGCCGATTCTACTTCACCGACCGCGCCGCCGACATCCCGCGCATCTTCGTCGACGAGACCACGGCGGTGACCGAATCGGCGCTCATCGAAGAGCCCGTCGGCGCCGAAGTCGCCGTCCCCGCCCCGGTTCTGGAGGGCATCGACTGGCAGCGCGCGCCATTCCTCTTGGGCTACGTCTCCACCACCGCCCGCCCCGACGCCGAGGTGCTGTTGACCACCGATTACGGCGACCCTCTCCTGGCGCGCTCGCAGGTCGGGCTGGGCCGCACCGTCGTCTTCACCTCGGACGTCAAAAACCGCTGGGGCGCCCAGTGGGTGCGATGGAACGGATTCCCGCAACTTTGGACGCAACTGATCCGCGACACCATGCGCACCGACGACCGCCATCGGCTGCCGATGACCGCCGAAATCGACGGCGACCACGCCCGCGTGACCGTCGACGCCCTGGGCGACCACGACCGGTTTATCAACGACCTGGACTCCGAGCTGGAAGTC
>SKMT01000046.1 GCA_007120915.1 Myxococcales bacterium
CAGTTGATCGAGTCGATGGACTTCGCCCCGGAGACCAAGGAGCAGATGCTGTCGGGTACGGCGCTGGAGTGGATGGGGCGGAAGCGCAGTGACTTCGAGACCGAGGCGAGTCTGAAGCACAGCGAGTCGATTGGGTGTGAGGTTTCGGGGACGGTGTGAGCCTCCGATGACCTCTGTGCTCGTTTTACTGCTGACCTGCGTGCTCGTTTTACTGCTGACCTGCGTGCTCATTCCACCGCCATCTATTAGTGACGCCTCCGGCTGAACTACGCCTCCGGCTATCTAAGATTAATGGGGAGCTACGACTGACCGATTGGGGCTCACGACACAACGACACATAACGCAAGAGGCAATACTCTTGGCGACCTGGACAGAGGAACTTTCGGGAAGCTCAGAGGCCATGATGGCACCCCATAAATCTTAGTTCGCATCCGGCAGGTTTCCTGCCAGGATGCGCCGCAAATAGAAGCCCCCCTGCCAACCTCGTCCGGGTACGGAACGAATGCACGAGACCACTCTCCACATCGCCGGGAAGGCCTGGCGTGTCGACACCGACGCGCCGGTGGAGCTGGCGATCCCGCTGGACTTCAGCGGGGAGCAGCCGCGGGCGTTTTCGCTGCCGCCGGCGGGCGCGGAAACGGTGGAGGCCGGCGGCTTCGTCGGTGATACCAGGCGGGGCGGGGCGGTCAATTGCGAGACCGTCACGGTGACCCCGCACGGCAATACAACGCACACCGAAGGGGTGGGGCACATCAGCCAGGAGCGGATCTTCGTGGGTGATGTAGAGGTGGCGCCGCTTGTTCCGGCGGTGGTGCTGTGTGTTGGTACACGGCGGCTGGGCGATGTGGATGAGCAATATCGCGGGGAGTTCGACGAAGACGACGAAGTGATCTGTCGTGCTGAGCTGGAAAAAGTGTTGGCGGCGACCGGCGTAAACGACGCGTTTTTGCAGGCTGTGATCATCGCAGTGGACGACGAACGTGTCGGAGGGGTCGTCGATTACAGCGGGACGAACCCACCCTACCTGACCGACGAAGCTGTCGGGTGGCTTCGCGAGGTTGGCTGCGACCATCTGCTGGTGGAGCTGCCATCGGTAGATCGCGAATCCGACGGGGGGACCGTACCGAACCACCACCAGTTTTTCGACGTCACGCAGGGGGAGACGCCGGGCGAGGAGAGTCGGCAGCGCACGATCACGGAGATGATTCAGGTGCCTCGGCATTTGGAGGATGGGCCGGTGGCGTTGTCGTTGAGGTTTGCCCGGTTTCGGTCCGATGCGGCGGCTTCGAGGCCGGTGGTTTATGGGGTGTCGCCGAAAGGCCCCTCAGTCACTTCGTGACAGCTCCCCTCTGCGCTACGCTTGTGGGGAGCGGAGGTGGTTGCGCACCCGTCGTCCACCCGCGCTCCCTTCGTTGACCGGCGAGGTTGCATCGTTGACCGGCGAGGTTGCATCGTTGACCGGCGAGGTTGCATCGTTGACCGGCGAGGTTGCACCGTTGACCGGCGAGGTTGCACCACCGCCATCTATTGGTGGCGCCTTCGGCTGAACTACGCCTACGGCTAACTAAGATTTCTGGGGTGCTTTCACCGACCAACGGTGGGGTGAGAACCCAGCACCCAGCGCCCAGCGCCCAGCACCCAGCACCCAGCGCCCAGCGCCCAGCACCCAGCGCCCAGCGCCAAGCGCCCAGCACCCAGCGCCCAGAGCCCACGGACCACCTATGTTTTCCATCAATGACGTTCCCGAGCGTATCGTGGCTCTCACCGAGGAGCCCACCGAGATTCTGTATGAGCTGGGCGAGGAGGACCGGCTTGTGGGCATCAGCGCCTACACCGAGCGCCCGCCTCAGGCTTCCGAAGACAAGCCGGTGGTCTCGGCGTTTATCGGGGGGAGTGTGGACAAGATCTCGGCGCTTGAACCGGATTTGATCATCGGGTTTTCCGATATCCAGGCCGAGCTTGCCCATGATCTGATCAAGGCCAACCTGCCGGTGGTGATCTTCAATCAGCGAAGCGTTCAGGAGATTCTGGACGTCATCGTCACCATCGGGTCGATCGTCGGGCGGCGCGAAGAGGCGAAACAGTTGGTGGCGAGGTACATCGAGCGGCTCGAAGAGGCGAAGGCGAAAACGGAGGCCCAGTCATACCGGCCGAAGGTGTACTTCGAGGAGTGGGATGACCCGAAAATCACGTCGATCCAGTGGGTCGGCGAGTTGATTGAGATCGCCGGGGGACAAAACATCTTCGGCGATCGAAGCCGCGGCAAAAACGCCGACGACCGGTTCGTAGACGACGACGAGATCATCGAGGCCGACCCCGACATCATTGCTGCCTCCTGGTGTGGAAAGCCGGTGGATGTGGACAGCATACAATCGCGGGAGGGTTATGATAACATCACGGCTATACGAAATGATGAGATCCACGAGTTGGATCCGGCGATCATCTTGCAGCCGGGCCCGGCGTGTCTGACCGATGGATTGGCGCGGCTCGAGGAGATTATCAGGTGTTAGGCGCTGGGCGCTTGGTGCTGGGCGCTGGGTACTGGGTGCTGGGCGCTGGGTGGTCTGTGGTGGTTGATATGCCCCCCGGTGGGCCCGTGCGACCGCAGTGAAACGAAGGGAGCGCGGGTGGACGACGGTTGCGCAACCACCAGGTGGTCGATGCACAGGTGGGGGCTGGGTAATGACGGTAGTCGAAGAGCAAGACGATGGAAGATACGCTCATACACGTTATGGCGATTGTCATCGGGGTCGCTACCACCGCGTATGCATGGAAACTGAGTGCGGACCGGGAGAAAGCCTGGGAGAAGGCAGCCAGGCGTCTGGGGCTGGAGTTTCAGAAAGCAGGGCTGTTCGGTCATGACAAAATTGTGGGGACCCTTCGCGGCAAAGAGGTCAGTGCGCGAATGCGACGCGAGACTCGTGGTGGCAGTCGCAACCGGCGCAGAGTCTTCTATACGGTGGTCA
>SKMT01000212.1 GCA_007120915.1 Myxococcales bacterium
ATCTTCCAGTTTCGCAAAATCCCATCGAGCATCCGTCGATTCGTCAGGTTGTCGTCCACCGCCAGCACGCGCGCGCCCTCCAGGGCCTCGATGCGCTGCACAAGCTCGCGGGGACGGCCCTCCCCGGCGCGAAATCTCGCCGTAAAGTGAAAGGTGCTTCCCACACCGACCTGACTCTCCAGCCAGATCTGCCCGCCCATCAACTCCACGAGCTGCGAGGCGATGGTCAACCCCAGCCCCGTGCCTCCATGCTCCCGGGTGGTGGTGGCATCGGCCTGGCGGAAGGCCTCGAATATCAGCTCCTGCTTCTCCTCCGGGATCCCTTCGCCAGTATCGGACACCGAAAAATGGACCACCACCTCGTCGCCGCGGCTCTCTTCGAGTTCAGCGCGAACGTTGATTTCCCCCTCTTCGGTAAACTTGATGGAGTTGCCCACCAGATTCACAAAGATCTGGCGCAGCCGATCCGGATCTCCCACCAGCATCGGCGGAATCTCCTCATCGATGTAGTACACCAGGTCCAGGTTCTTATCCCCGGCGCGAAGCGACATCGTCTGCAGCACCTGGCTGATGGTGTCGGCGAGGTGAAACTCCATCAAATTCAGCCGCAGCGACCGGGCTTCGATCTTCGAAAAGTCCAGAATGTCGTTGATCAACTCCAGCAGCCCCTCCGCAGAGTCGGTGGCCAGACGGATGTACTCCTGCTGGTCGGCGTCGACTTCGGTCTGCTCGAGCAGCTCCAGCATGCCCAAAACCCCGTTCATGGGGGTGCGGATTTCGTGGCTCATGTTGGCGACGAACTCGCTTTTCGCCCGGGTGGCATCCACCGCTTCCTGACGGGCCTCTTCCAGCTCCACGGTGCGCTGGCCCACCAGTTGTTCGACTCGTCGGTTGCGTCCCACAATCACAAACACGAACCCACCGATCGCTCCGGAGGCCACAAGCCCCAGTAACAATATCCACAGCGGAGTATCGGTACGCCGCGCGCTGATGTACTCGGGGTTGGAGACGACGTGTACCGTCCAGTCGCCCACCGGATGCAGGTGCACCATCTGGTCGCGTTCGATGACCTCATCAGGCCGCCAGGCGTCGATGGCATGTTCCGTCACCGCCTCATAGACCACACGGGGGGGCTGGTCCGGCGGCTCCTCGATCACATACAGATCCAGCCCGGGCACGGGGGGCATCGGCTGGTCCGGGTCGGTGACTTCCGCCGGCGCAAGCGTTGTACGGGCGACGACCAGCGAAAATCCCCGGAGCGCATCTCGACGCTGCTCCACGGTATCCAGCGCCGCTTCCAGTTCATAGACCGGAGCTGCCGCCAGAAAGTAGCTCTGCCAGTTGTGTTCCAGCTCTTCGGGAATCAGGTCTAACGGCTCCACCAGCACCGGTTCGCCGTCATCACGCGCCTCCTCAAGACGCTCCACGATACGGGGCTTTGACCCCCAGTCAAACCCTTTCGGCCAGGTATCGGATTCATCGGTGGCGATATACAGCGTCGGGAAATACTGCTGTCGCTGCTGCGCCGAGCTTAACGTGCCGTCGGCATCAAACTCGCCGATTTCGTACGGGTCATCGAACAGCTCCGTTGCACGTCCTTCGAACTGTTCACGCTCGTCGTTTTCCACCACCGGCACCCAGTGCACCGACTCGACCGCCGGCTCATCGACCACCAGCCGGGCGGCAAAAGACTGGAATTCATCGTGTTCGATCGGGTCGGCACCGGCGAGATAGCCCTCCAGAACGGCCGCGTCGGACAACCGGTTGAGAAACTGCGTTTCCACCGCGTTGGCCATCACCTCCGCGTCCCACTCAAACTGCCCCTCCACACCAGCCTGCTCCCGCAACTGCAGCCCGTACCAACTGGCCACCGCCAGCGCCACGCCCACCACCACTACAACCGCTGCGGCCACCCACCGTGTCCACAACTGTGCCACACTCCCGCCGGAGCGGCGCTTCGAGCCGTTGTCGCCGGAATGGTCGTGCCCGGCGCCATCGGAACCTGTCGCCATAGCCAACCCTCCGGCCCCCCGGGCCCCCGAACATGAACGTTTCAGCCTGCAGCAGACACCGCAAACGCGATCGGGTTGAATGTGCTTTCGCCCCCCGGTGAGTCAAGCCATGCGTTGCGGCGCCCGGCGGCGGCTTACTGCGACAGATAGCCACCATCGATGGGAATGAAGCTTCCCGTAATAAACCCCGCCTCATCCCCGCCGAGAAAAGCGATCAACTCCGCGACTTCCCGGGGGGTGCCGAATCGACCGATGGGATGGGCACCCAGAAGCTGTTCACGCGACTCCTCATCACCGGTCATATCCTCGACCATCGGCGTCTCGATGACCGCCGGGCCGATGCAGTTGATCTGGATGCCCTGGCTCGAATACTCCAGCGCCGCAGTCCGCGTCAGCCCCACCACCCCGTGCTTGGAGGCGGTGTAGGCCGCAACGTCGGGAAACCCCACCTGCCCCGCCACGGACGCAACGTTGACGATCGAACCGCCCCCGCTGTCGAGCATCGCCTGGATCTGGGCCTTCATCCCCGTGAACACGCCCGTGAGATTGACATCGATGATCTGCTGCCAGTGCTCCAGTTCGATCTCCGCGAGGGGCATCATATCGCCCCGCACCCCGGCGTTGTTCACCGCCACATCCAGTGCTCCGAACGTCTCGACAGCGCTGTCGACCAGCCCCTGGATCTGCTCGGGGTTGGAGACATCACAGCCCACAAACATCGCTTCTGCTCCTTCGTCGCGAAACCGGGCGGCCACCTCTTCACCAGCGCTGCTCTCCAGATCGGACAGCACTACATTGGCACCGTAGTCGGCAAACAACTCTGCGCAGGCTTTGCCGATACCAGAGGCGGCGCCGGTGACGATGACAGTTTTGTCGTTCCAGTTGGTCATGGTCTACTCCTCCAAATAGCGTGTAATTCGCGACATGCCACGACTCTAAACACCAGCAGACGCGGTAAAGGTTCTACGATCAACGTTCGCATCGCCGCCGTCACCCATCAATGCTGAACGATCGCTCTCCGTGCCCACTTCGATACGCGGGGTAGCCAACCCTTCGTCGGCTGCAGCCTCCAGTGCTGCAAACCTCACCGCGTTGGCGTCGAGGCTCTCCAGCCGCTGTGCAAACAGTCGCACCACCTGCTCCGCCCATGGTCGCCCCAGCCGTGGCCCCACCGCCGCCATCCATCCCCTTGTGTCGCGCACCTGTTCGCTGATCGCATCCACAAGCTCGCGGGCGTCATCCAACCCCCGACTCTCGGCGACGTCAACGACCCGTTCGAGTACCCGTTGCCAGCCTGGCACACTGGTGTCGTCGCTGCGATGCGACAGCTCTACTCCCACCTTCAGTCCTTTGAGCCGCTTGATAACCTCGTCGAGAAACTCCCCCGGGATCAACGGGCCGTGATGGGGTGCGACCACACGAGGCGTCGGTTCCAGATCGCTGACCTTGCGCAGCGCCCCTCGAAGGGCATTGCCGGCGGGCATATACATCTGATGGAACGCCCGCATCCCCGCAAGATGGCGCTTCGACGCCATCAATGCCCCATCTTCGGGGGCGGTCAGCGACGAGAAGAGATCTCCGCTGTACAACACCCTCGCTTCCGGGTCGTACAGCATCATCGCCCCCATGAAATGGCAAAACGGGGTGGCCACCGGCACCACCACCTGCCCGTTGGGAAGCCTCATCCGCTGCGGATAGTCCTGCAGTGACACAAACTGCTTCTCCGGGATGCCGTAGTTGTGTACCAGCTCCCAGGTGTCGTCGCTGCACAACACCGCAGCGTCAGGGGCATGTTCGTCCACCAGCTTTGCGGCGATGGTGGAGACATCCGGGTCCTGATGGTTGATGAACACCGCGTCGACATCCTCCCCGCCCACCCCGACGGCGTCCATCCGCTCCAGCAGCCGCTTCGGCCCCGACGCCCAGGAGGGATCGACGAGCAACACAAACTCGTCGCCACCGCCGCCCCCGGCGACGAACCGTCGCAGATAACTGTTGGTATCCAGCAGTTGCCCCGGGCTGCGCTCTCCCAGCCAGTACGTCCCTTCGGCGATCTGCGCCGGCGGTGGGGGCGATGGGCTATCCTTCGCATCGATAGAATTCTGCATGGTTGGGCTGCTCCTCTGATGTTCAGTTCGTTAGATGTCTTCTCAAAACAAGAGCCAGGGTGGCTCAGAAGCGGTCAAAGAAGTCGGACCGAGGCTCGGCGAGATGACCCGGCGACTGCCGATGGGAGACTTCTTTGACCGCTTCTCAGGCCACATCAAACCGGGCCGAAGCACCGCCGGCGGTGGCATCATCCGACGGGGAGCTATCGCCACCGCCGTCTTCGTCCAGGTCCAGTTGTGGGGTGGGAAGCCCGAGCTCTTCGGAGGCAAACACCGCCTCGTACTTAATGGAATTGGCCGCCGCATGCGGCAGCGCTGCACACAGCAGCCGCACCGCCCGCTCCACCGAGGTCTTCCCGAAGTTTTCCACCGTCGGCTCTCCTCCCTGGAAGGTGATATGGCCGCTGAGGTTGGGGTCGTCCTCCAGCAGCTTTTCGACCGCTTCAGCGCCCACGGCCCCGGCGGCGATATCGACGATCCTGGCAAGCACGGTCGTCCAGGCCTGCAACTCTTCATCGGAGGCGTGACGATCTTCGAGCACGTCCAGGCCCACCGGCAAATCGTACAGCCGCTGCATGTAGATCTCCACGAACTTCCCCCGGATCACACGCCCGTGCTGGGGGGCAATTATTTCGACGGGAGGGTCGAGCCGGCGGATGTTATCGATGGCGTGCTGTATCGCCGTGCGCGTCGGCATGTAGATCTGGTGGAACGCCCGCATCCCCGTCCAATCCGTTTCGTCCGCGTAAAGCCCCTCGGCCTTCCGGTCGGTCAGCCCGCCGAACAGATCCCCGCTGAACAACACCCGCGTCTGGGGGTCATACAGCATCATCGCCCCCACAAAATGGCAAAACGGGCTCGGCACGGGCACCAGTACGTCCCCGCTCGGAAGGCGCATCCCATCGGGATACTTTTCGACCGGCACGAACTGCTTTCGGGGAATGTTGTAGTAGTGCACCAGCCGCCAGGTATCTTCCGTGCATACCACCGGGGCATCCGGGGTATACCTGCCCAGCATCAGCCCCACCGACGAGCCGACATCCGGATCCTGGTGGTTGATAAACACCGAGTCGACGTTGCCGATCCCGCCGATGACCTGGCTGACCTTCGCCTGCACCACGCTGAAATCCTTGCTCGACCCGGGATCGATCAGCAGATGAAAGTCTTCGTCGTCCGGCCCCCGGGCTTCGAAGGTGCGCAGATAGGGATTTGCGTAAAAGATCTCGCCCTCCGGGCGTTTTCCCACCCACCACACGCCGTCGGCGATCTCGACGACATCGGTGCTCAGATTCGGCTGGTTGTCCTGGGACATCGACTCTGCTCCTGGATTGGAATTGTGGTAACTATCAACCGTGGCCGGTCTGGCCGTTGAATCCTGATCGGACGGATTACATCGTGTCTCTTCGTCGCCCAGCCCCTCCACGGTCGCTGCCTCCTTGAGCCATTCGACCAGCGCCTGGCGAAACTGCGACGCATCGCCAAAGCGCTCTTCGCGCCGGCGTTTCAGCGCCCTGTCGACAATCGCAGCCAACTGCTGTTCGAGACCGCCGCGCCGATGCGGTTCGATGTCGCCCCACCGCTGCACTGATAGCGTCTCCGGGGGTGCTTTATTGATCCGATACATCACCTGGATCGGTGACTTGCCCGGGAACGGAAACGCCCCGGTTATCATCCGATACAACAACACCCCGGTGGCAAACACATCGACCCGCTCATCGAGCTCGTCGCTGCTTCGCCACTGCTCGGGAGACATGTAATAGGGGGTGCCGACCACGTCATCCTGGGCGGTCAGATCACTTCCTTCGTTCAGATCGACGACCAACCCGAAGTCTGCCAGCTTCGGCACTCCCCCCTGGGCTATCAACACGTTTTCGGCTTTCACATCTCGGTGCAGCATCCCCTGTTGGTGGGCGTACTCAAGCCCGGCGAGCACCTGTTCGGCATAGCTGACCGCCCGGGTCACCTCCAGCGGCCCGGTGTCCATCCTGTTCGCCAGCGAGCGGCCCTGGATGTACTCCATGACCAGATAAAAGCACTCCCCCTCGTTGTCGGCGGTGATCACATCGACGATGTTTTGATGGTCCAGTCGAGCGGCCAGTCTGGCTTCACGAAAAAAGCGCTGACGGAACGTCTCGTCCGCCGCCATGCGCCGGTGCACCACTTTCACGGCATAGTCTCGCTGCAGGATCTCGTGTTCCGCCCGGTACACAGCCCCTGCGGCGCCCTCGCCGAGTTTTTCAATCAGGCGATACGGCCCCAGTGTCTGTAGATGTTCTGGAATCTCGTCCATCTGTTTCTCTCGCAACTGTAACGGTTCTTAACGTGCCGCCCCTGCATATCAGCAAGCACCATGCCACCCCCTGATCGACGGCATCCGCCGGGATTCCGACAAGCTCGCAGGGGCAGCTTGTGCACCGATCCAGCCGCAGATCTGCGCGCTGTCGGCCTGACGAGAGCCGACCACCACAGCCTTCGTTCGCTTTTGTCTGCACGCGCAAAGATTGCGTCGTCTGTAATACCTTTTGCAAAGTTTGCGGAATGCCACACCGGGGTGGCCTTCAACGGTTGGAGTCCACCGTTGTGGTGACCACCTTTGTGGAAGCGCGTTCTGGGTACTGATTTGTGGGGGCATCTGTGATCATCGAACTGGGCACGGTGCTGTTGGCGACAGCACTGACGTTCGAGATGGTGCTGGTGATGGTGATCCTGGCCGCCACGGTGGTGATGTTCGTCACCGAAGTGGTGCGCATCGACGTCACCGCCATTCTGGTGCTCGTCGTCATCGGTATAACCGGCCTGATCGAAGCCGAGGAAGTACTCACCGGGTTTTCGTCCAACGCGGTGGTCGCCATCATCGCGGTGATGATTCTGGGCGAGGCGCTCGACCGGGTGGGATTGATGCGCCGGGTCGCCACGGTGCTCCTCGATCTGGGAGGCAAGAGCGAACAGAGAATCGGCTCCCTTCTGTCGGGCACCGCCGCCGCCATCAGCGGATTCATCCAGAACGTGGGAGTGGCTGCACTGTTCTTACCGGTGACCGAGCGGCTGGCGATCCGCACTCAAACCCCGGCATCTCGGCTGCTGATGCCGATGGGGTTTGCCGCCCTCGCCGGCGGAAGCATCACCCTGGTGGCGTCGGGCTCGATGATTCTTCTCAATGATCTTCTGGAGGCATCAGCGGCCACGCTGGACATCGAAATCGAGCCCTTTGGCCTCTTTTCTCCGGCCCCGGTCGGCATTGCCCTGGCCGTCGCCGGGGTGGCGCTGTTCGCGCTGTTCGGCAAAAAGTTGTTGCCTGCCGTCGACCCAAAACGGGATCCCCGCCTGGCGATGGCAGAAGTGGCAAAGCGCTACGGGCTCGACCGCACCATCAAACCCTACATGGTACCGAAAACAAGTCCCCTGGTGGGCCGGCGCATCGGCGACATCGAAGCCGAACCGAGGGACGTTCTACTGGTGGCCATCCACGACGGCGAGGGGATGACGGTGGCCCCGGACAGAGACTATCAGGTGCGCGCCGGCATGGTGGTGGGGCTGGTCGGCCCTGATGACGCCCTCGAACAATTCGTCGACGAATTTGGGCTCAGAGACGTCGAAGGAGACCCCTTCGCCCTGCTACACGACCCGGAGCACGCCGGGCTCGCCGAGGTGGTCGTCCGACCCGGCAGCGACGCGGTGGGTACCACGGTGGGACAACTTCGATTTCGTGACGACTTCGGGGTGAACGTGCTGGCTGTCTTCCGCCGCGGAGCTATCTTCATGGAAGACCTGCGCGACGAGCGACTCGCCGCCGGTGATGTGCTGGTCTTGTTCGCTCCCTGGCGGCGGGTGGGCCACCTGACCCGAGAAGAGTCCTTCGTCCCCCTGTCGGACTACCCCACCGAACCTCCACGCACCCACAAGCAGTGGTGGGCCATCGGCGCATTTGCCCTGGCAATGGGGCTGGTCATATTTACGGATCTGCAGCTTGCAGTGGCACTGCTGGTGGGCGTGGTGGTGATTCTGTTTTCCCGCACCTTAAGCCCTAACGAGGCCTACCGGTCGGTCTCCTGGAAAACGGTGTTCTTGCTCGCCGGGCTTATCCCGCTGGGCCAGGCCGTCGAACAGACCGGCACTGCCGCCTGGATCGCCGAATTGGTCGTGGGAGCGACGCAGGGTCTGCCGCTGTGGGGGATCCAGTTGACCATTGCCGTGCTGACCACGGCATTCACGCTGACGATCTCAAACGTCGGCGCCGCCGTGTTGCTGATCCCTTTGGCCACCAACGTCGCCGTCGGGGTCGATGCCGACCCGGCCCAGTTCGGCATGCTGGTCGCCATTGCAGCGTCCAATTCGTTTCTGATTCCCACCCACCAGGTCAACGCACTACTAATGGGGCCCGGGGGCTACGACGTGACCGATTTTCTGCGCGCCGGCGCCGCAATGTCGGTGGTGTATCTGGCAGTGCTGGTGGTGACGATAAATCTCTTCGTCTGACCGGTGGTCGGTGGTCGGTGGTCGGTGGTCGGTGGTCGGAGAAGTAACGGGAAACCGAGAGAGCTGAATCATCCGAATCAATTGACCTTCAGGGGGGGCGGTGACCATCGAGCTGGGCATTGTGCTGGGCCTGACACTGCTGGCATTGGTGTTATTCGTCACCGATGCGCTGCCGGTGGAACTGGTGGCGATCATCGTGCTGTCACTGCTGTTTATCACCGGAATCCTCACCGCCGAGGAGGGGCTGGCCGGGTTTAGCAACGAGGCGACAGTGGCCATCGGGGCGATGTTCGTGCTCAGCGAGGGGCTGCGTCAGACCGGGGCACTCGATACGGTCACCGCCAGATTAAGCGGTGTGTTTCGCCACAATTTCCGGCTCGGACTGCTGGTAATGATGGTTGGGGCTGCCATCATTTCCGCATTTATCAATAACGTCGCCGTCGTGGCGGTGATGCTGCCGGTGGTGCTGGCGATGTCCAGAAGACTCGACGTCAACCCCACCTGCCTTCTGATACCGCTGTCTTTTGCGGCGATGTTCGGCGGCAGCATGACCCTGATCGGCACCTCCTCGACACTTCTGGTCAGCGGATTAATTCACGACCAGGGCATGGAGCCGATCGGTATGTTCGAGGTTACTCCACTTGGGCTGGCACTATTCGCGGTGGGAATCACCTATCTGATGACCATCGGCCAGCGCCTGCTTCCCGACCGGCCGGTTCAAGATGAATGGAAGCAACAATACGACCGCCCCGAATACCGGGCTCAACTCGAACTCCTTCCCGGTCACGATGCCATCGGGATACCTGCTGACCAGTTTCTGGGTGCCGAAGATGATCTTGAGGTCATCGGAGTGTTCCGCGACGGCCGTGCACTGCCTGATCCGCTTCAGGAGGTTGAGCTTCGAGCTCACGATGTGCTGCGCGTTGCAACGTCAGCACGGATCGTCGGCAAAATGGATCGCCATCGTCAGGTGAAGGTGGTCCCACTGAAAACCATCGTTCATGAAGACTCGCGCTACGACCTGGAGGAATTGGAGTTGTTTCAGGTCGTCATCGCACCCAACTCTCGGATGGTCGGCAAGACGCTTCGCGAGGCTCGATTCGATGCCCACCACCCGGCGCTGGTCGTGGCGTTACGCCGCGCCGGTGAGGTGATGGTCGATGACCTGTTGGATGTAGAGTTGCGTGGCGGGGATGTACTGCTTCTGGAAGCTCCCGAACGCGAACTGCGAAGGCTGGGCCAGAGCGAAGAATTCCTCGTCGCCTCCGAAGTCCCCGCCGAAAAGTTCAAGCCCCGGCTTCTGCTGCCGGTGCTCGCTGTGTTCGCCGCCATCGTCGCGCTTGCTGCACTGGGGGTGTTGCCCATCGTCAAGCTGGCAGTAGCCGGGGCAGCAGCGATGATTCTGTTCGGGGCGCTCACCGTCCAGGACGCCTATCGCGCCATCGACTGGCAGGTGATCTTTCTACTCGGCGGGTTCATTCCCCTGGGCACAGCCCTCGAAAAAGTCGGCGCCATCGACATTGCCGCCCACGGTATCGCCGGATGGCTTGGCGTGTACGGACCACTGGCCGTGCTCGCCGGCTTCTACTTCACCACAACCTTCTTCAGCGATCTGATCTCGAACCAGGCCACCGCCGTATTGCTGACACCGGTGGCCATTTCCACCGCAGTGTCACTGGGTGTGGACCCCCGGCCCTTCGTCATTGCCATCGCCTTTGCCGCAGCCAACAGCTTCGGATCGCCCATCGGCTACCACACCAATGTGATGATCTACGGCGCCGGCAACTACAAATACCTCGATTTCGTGAAGGTTGGGGTACCACTGAATCTACTATTTCTGGGCACCGCCGTGATCGTGCTGCCCATGATCTGGAGTTTCTAAGCCGACCAGCGGACATTCTACTTCGCTGCGTGTTGCAACACTGTTGGACAATTTCCAGCCTGGCCCAGACGCGGATTCCAGCCTGGCCCAGACGCGGAACATTTACCCAAAACGATCAAAAACCCACGGAATGGGTGGGCGGAGGAAGCAGAGAGAAGTGTGTTGTTTTACAGCAGCGACGAAAGCAGAAAAGTGCGTCGTTTTACAGCAGCGACAACATGATCGTTTTGCGAATTTTTAATTTCTGTTCATATTGCGATCATTATTTACTCGTCGTCGCTGCTGTCGTTGTCGTTCGTCTGCGTGCGTTGCGTCGTCGTCTCATCCATGCGCTGCGTCGTCGCCTCCTCTGAGTCGGCGATAAAGTAAAGAAAAAGCCGAGTTTTTGTGGCAACCCTTCGATTGGCCTGGAAGCGCCGATCCATCGCCGTACCACCGATGACAATGAACCGACTCGGCATCCTCGCCCCTTGCTTTGACCACACAGCCTGCTCGGAGTTGTGGAGCGTACCCTGTTTTTGGCGGCCGTTTGAGGAACTCGGTAAAACCATTGGTTCCCCTCCACGATCGTCCCGCCTTGCCGGGGACGTAGTTGCAGCCCAAATCGTACAGGTCTTACGCGAACTACGCCCCCCAAACCCGTAGCCGACAGC
>SKMT01000542.1 GCA_007120915.1 Myxococcales bacterium
CTCGATCTCGATTTCGACCTCGACCTCGATTTCGACCTCGACCTCGATTTCGACCTCGACCTCGATTTCGACCTCGACCTCGATTTCGACCTCGACCTCGATTTCGACCTCGACCTCGATACCGGCCTCGATACCGACCCCAGCCGCGCTGTTGTTCGGTGTGGCGGGGTCGTGGTACACCGCGGGCGGTTGTAGCCCGTTGATTTTCGGTCCCATTTTTCGCGAGTGCAGTTATGGAAAAGTTCGTCATCGAAGGTGGTCATCAGTTGTCCGGAAGCGTGCGCCCCGGCGGCAGCAAAAACGAGGCGTTGCCCTGTCTGGCGGCGACGATGCTGACCGACGAGGAGATTACGCTGAAGAACGTACCGCGTATCAACGACGTGGAGGTGATGCTTCAGGTGATGGAGGACATGGGCGGGACCCACGAGTGGGTGGGGCCGAACACGGTAAAAATTCAGAACAAGAATATCGAGAAGACCCAACTGGATCGCGAGCTGTGCCGGAAGGTGCGCGCATCGATTCTGTTCGCCGGGTCCGTACTGGGGCGCAAAGAAAAGTGCGAGCTGCCCCCTCCGGGTGGTGATGTGATCGGCCGTCGGCGGCTCGATACGCACTTTCTGGCGCTGGAGGCGCTGGGGGCGAACATCGAGGTGCTGCCCGACAAGTTCTCGATGACCACCGACAAGCTGGAGGGGACCAATCTGTTTCTGGACGAGGCGTCGGTGACGGGTACGGAGAACGCGATTATGGCCGCCGCGGTCGCCCAGGGGACCACCACGATTCGCAACGCAGCCTGTGAGCCACATGTGCAGGGGCTTTGCCGGATGCTGGTGGCGATGGGGGCGAGGATTCACGGCATCGGCACCAACATCTTGACCATCGAGGGCACCAAGGGGCTGTGGGGCTGCGAGCACACCATCGGGCCCGACTATCTGGAGGTCGGTTCGCTGGCGGGGCTTGCGGCGGTGACGGGCAGCGAGATCACCATCGAAGACGTGGTGCCCAAAGACCTGCGCATGATCCGAATGACCTTCGAGAAACTCGGCGTGCACACGAAGATCGAAGACGGCAACCTGGTGGTGCCCGAGGACCAGCCGATGAAGGTCGACTACGACATCGGCGATGCGATCCCGAAGATCGACGATGCGCCGTGGCCGGCGTTTCCCACGGACCTGATGTCGATCGCGATCACCGTGGCCACACAGTCGAAGGGCACGGTGCTGTTTTTCGAGAAGATGTTCGAAGGGCGGATGTTCTTCGTCGATTCGCTGATCGCGATGGGAGCGCGGATTGTGTTCTGTGACCCGCACCGGGTGGTGGTGGTGGGGCCGAGTCAGTTGTACGGGTCGACGCTGGAGTCGCCGGACGTGCGCGCCGGGATGTCGCTTCTGATCGCTGCGCTGTGTGCAGAAGGAGAGAGCACCATCTATAATGTGCGACAGATCGACCGGGGCTACGAGCGGATCGAAGAGAAGCTCATCGGGCTGGGCGCAAAGATCGAGCGGCTGCCCGTGGAGTAAGCGCCGGCAGAAACGACAGAGCGAAACGAACCCCGAGGAATGACCGATGATGATGCAACGGCGATGGATGGTCAGCGTTTCTGCGCTGGCGGTGGCGATGGTGATGGGCTCGGGTTGTGCCGAGGAGAGCGATCAGGAGATCCCGCCGCTCGACATCGAAGAGGAGGTAGATGACCAGTTCGGCGGCGAGTGCTACATGCAGTTTCAGTTGCCCGACGCCGACTCCTACGCGCTGACGGTCACGGAGATGGTCGAACCGTCGTCGGTCGCCGACATCGCCGGGCCCTTTATGGACGACATCCCGCCGGTGTTGCTGTTCGCCGAGGGGCTGACCGATGGCACGGCCGACTCGCTGAATCTACTCGGCGGGGTCGGCGAGCGCACCGGCTATGGCTACGACGACACTCCGGGGACCGAAGAGGACGTCTACTCGATGTACGACGGCTCCTTCGACACCGACGCCTGCGACTTTCAGGCTCGCCTGGTGGGCCAATCCGTCGAATACGAAGTCACCGCCGCCACCGAAGAGTTTTCCATCGACCTCGGGGAGTTCTCGTCGCTGACCGAAGGGATCAGCCTGAGGGTGTCCGATGTGGAGCTGACGGGAGTGTTTGACGAACAACTCGATGCCATCGACGACGTCAACCTGGCGGGTATGGTGCGCGACGAGGGGCTCGACGAATTGTTGGATGCCTTCGAAGATCGGCTGCCGCTGAGCCGGGAAGATGCCCTCGATCTGATCGAGCCCGACGAGGACGGCAACATCCCGGTGGAGCTTCAGTTGGAGGGCCGCTCGGTGGTCATCGATGGCTTTATGCCCGCCCGGGACGACCGGGATCCGCAGCCGCGGGCGGACCTGGATGTGGGTGAATGCTGCCCCGACGGGCTCGACGTGGGCGATTCGATTCTGGGCCACCTCAACTGGCAGCAGCAGGGGCTGAGCTCGGCGAGCCAGCATGAACAGCTCTACCAGAAGGCGCTTCCCTACCTTCGGGACGACGAAAAGATCGCCATGGTGGTCACCGCCGAACAGCAGTCCGACGGCAGTGTGCACTACAAAGTCTGGAGCGGCGGCGCTGTCGAAGAGGGCTACGTGATCTTCGAGCGTCATCCCGGCGACGGTATGGCGGCTCCGGAGTTCGAAATCGTTGACCAGGGCGGGGTAAACCCGCTGGAGCACACCGACCCACGGGCGTTGGCGGCCTACGAGGAGTTTCTGGAGACCGGCGTCAACCCCAACGACGTCAGCTATCTGGACCAGGGATATTCATCGACGGACTCCCGGGTGGGCTTCGTGCCTCCCGAACAGATGCACTACCCGTTTGCGATGGAGCGGATCGCTCAGAACTTCGATGATCCGCGGGCGGGAGATTTCATGTTGGTTCCGGCGAGCTGGTCGACCGGAGGGTTCAGCACCCACGGCAACCTGGGGTCGCTTCAGA
>SKMT01000455.1 GCA_007120915.1 Myxococcales bacterium
CCTGTGTGTGTCGAATCGAGGAGGCCCTGCCGATGTGTGACATCGCGCAGAAGCCGGAACCAATTTCGATATGACAGGTAAGACCGAACCGTCGTCAGTCCATGATCAGCCCATGATCAACGTCCTTTCTGCCCGTCGATGGTACGACAACTGTCGAGTCTACTCCGGGCGTTGATCCGATGCTGGAGGCGTGGAGATGGTGCAGTGTACCGCAATCTCGACGCACCCCGGTGCAATGGGCGAAAAGGGCTTTCGAAAGCGCCTGGATGACACTGTCGGGGCAGCGCAATGTTCTGTGAGGAGCGGGCCTTATTCCAACGGCTCTGTGATTGCGACCACCTCTCGCAACGCGTCGGGGTCGAAGGGCTTCTCTAACAATGGGGGATCGATTTCTTCCAGGAATCTCGACGCCCGCGGGGTGAATGCACCACCGGTGATGAAGACGATCCGCGACAAAAGCTGCGGGTATTCTTCGCTGACCCTCTCCCAGACATCCATGCCCGTGAAGTTGGGCATCATCAAGTCACAAAAGATGATGTCGTAACGGTCGCCACCGTCCAATACCTCCAGGAATTGACGGGAGTCGACAAATGACTCCACCTGGTGGTCGCGGCGCAAGATCCGTTGAATCACGTTGCCCATCTCTGGTTCGTCGTCGACGACGGCGACACGCCGGGAGCGGTCGGTGGGCTCGGAACTGGGCTCCACGAGTTCTTCGGGCGGTTCCTGGTCGGTGGAGGGCAGAACCACCCGGAACGTGGTGCCCCTTCCCTGTTCGGTGTCAAAAGTCAGTACACCGTCGTGGATATCGATGAGCTGTTGGCTCAACGACAGCCCCAGCCCGGTGCCGTGGCCGGGAGACTTGGTAGTAAAGAAGGGGTCGAAGATGCGGGAGGCGACGTCGTCGGCAATGCCACCGCCGGTGTCGGAGATCTCGACGACGACCTGGTTGTCTTCGTCGGCGACACGGGCGGTAATGATGTTGTGTTCGGCGTCTCCTTCCTCGATGGCCTGCGCGGCGTTGACCAATAGATTGAGGAAGACCTGCGCCAGTTGTGACTCGCTGCCCTGCACGGCCGGTACGTCATCGAAGTCGCGCACCAGTTTGGCCCGGTGGCGAATTTCACCGGAGGCCATGCGAATCGCCGACTCCAGTGCTCGCTTTACGTCCACCGGCTCGGTGGGGGACTTTTCGTAGCGGGCGAATTGCTGGAGCTGCTTGACGATGTCACGGATCCGTTCTCCGCCCAACTGGGCTTCGTTGAGCGCCTCTTCGAGCTGGCGCAGAACGTTGCGGCAGCGCTGGGCCTGCTCGGGAGGAGCCTCGCGGCAGATTTCACGCAGCTTCGACAGGGTTCTCAGCGTGTAATTGAGGTTGGCGAGCACGAAGCTAAGGGGGTTGTTGATCTCATGGCCGACGCCGGCGACGAGGGTGCCGATGGCGATGGCCCGATCCATCTGCATCATCTTCGCCTCCATGAGCTTTCGCTCCGTGACGTCGCGCAGCACAGTCAGCACCGCCGGTTGCTCTTCGTATTCGATGGGAGCGGAGACGACCTCCACGGTGCGCGGATCTTCGTAACAGCTACAGATTCGCAGCTCCACAGGGGGTGTGTGATCCTGAGGAGCATCGACGTCGATAGTAACCTGCGCTGCCTCATCGCGATCGTCGCGGTGAAAGAGGCACAAGACATCGCGGCCCGGAACCCCGTCAATGTCGTCGACGCCCAACAGCCGGCACAGCTCCGGATTTCCAAAGACAACCTCCCCGTTGCGGTGGACCACGATCCCCGCCGGAGCATGTTGGATGAGAGACTCCGCGAACTCATGCTGCCTTTCGAGGGCACCGACGAGAGCTTCGATCTCGGCGGCCATTTCATCGAACGCCCGTTGGGCCGCCCCCAGTTCGTCGAACTGATGGGCGCCGACCCGGGATTGAAGCTCTCCGGAGCGAATGTCCTGGGCCGCCCGTTTCAGTCCCTGCAGCGGAGCGACAATACTTCGGCGCACCATCACCAAACCGAAGATCAACAACAACAGGTTCGCCAGTACTGCGCTGACCATCATCCACCACATTCGAGCCCGAACCCGATCGACACCGTCGCGATAGGTCTTGATGACATCGTCGGAAAGCTCCGCGAGGCGAAGTCCGTTGGCGACGACCACCTCTCTGGCCTCCTGGCGCTGCTGCGGGCTCACCTCTTCACCGATGAGCAGCTTGACCTGGGGCTTCATCTGCGCCCACAGCTCATTGATCTCTTCGCTCAACTCCGCCAGTGACGGCATGGTTATCGGCAGGTTGTCGACGTCCTTTTGCAACTGGTCCACTCCCCAGCCGAATTCATCCATCGCCGCCTCCAGCTCTCCGGACAACTGGTGCGGCCCCGGCTCTTCGTACTGTGCCAGAGCAGCCATCTGCGTGGCCCGGTAGCGCTGACGGCCGAGCTCGTCGAATTTCTCCGGCAGTCCCCCGGTGTGCGACAAAAAGAGCCAGAACAAAAACGTCGCTCCCGACGTCACAACGAACGCCGCAACCAACAAAACGGCAATCTTTCGGGTCAATGACGAGAAAAAGATGGGCTTTCGCCGTTTCTGATCGGTACTTTTCATCACGTTCGCTCGCATTGAGTACTGCTTACCACTCGAGCTCGAACAGACTCCTGCTCCCCCCCGGTCATGCCCGTCTCCATTTGATGCATACTGCGACCCTTTGATCCCGGACCGTTTCCCCACCCCGCTGCTACAACTTCACAGGTACGCGCATCAGGTGGAGCAATGCATCGCCGACAGGGCAGACCAGGCGAATCATATAGCGCAACTGCTGGTTAGCATCTCACCACAATACATATCTTTGCAACCCCCCGTTCGTCGGTGAGTCGGCAACCAACCACTATCGATTCAGCATGTGTAACCAAGAGGGGATAGGGAGATGAGGGAGGTGGGGAGATGTGGTTGTGTTCAC
>SKMT01000304.1 GCA_007120915.1 Myxococcales bacterium
AACCGAATCGCCGGCGACGGGTCATTCAGCGGCACCAGACTCTGGCCCACCCGCTGCAGCCCGACCCACAGAATGGCGAACACCGGGTTTTGCATCTCGTAGATCTCAGGGTCAAACCCGTTGTCCTCCTGGTCGAAGATCGGGCGTACCAGAAAATCGTCGATGGTCGGGCAGTCGGTGCTGGGGACACGATCGGCGGGCTCCATCCGAAGTTCGCGGGGCTCCTCGTCTTCGCCGTTCAGCTCCACGTCGATGGTGCCGTCACCGTTGATGCTTCCCTCCAGCTCCACTCGCTCCCATTCCACCGTCGAGGGCATGGTCAACGAGAACTGATCGTTGTCTTCATCAAACCGGTCCACCCTGCTCCAGCGGCAGTGCACCTGGTTGTCCTCATCGAACGGGCGCTGGCGCGCGATCGACGAGCTGATGTCGTAGTGCCGAAGCACAGCGCGCACCTCATCACCGAACCGAAACAGATCCAGCGCCACCACCTCGTCCTGAAACTCCTCGATCTCCATTTCCTGGTAGTGCCCGGTATAGCCGTCCTCGAACGACGGACAGCCCACCAGCAACGCCACCGCCCCCAACGCAACGCAGAACCACATCCACCTGGGCTGGATTGTTGGCAATTCAAACACCTACCGGACCTCAAACCAGTGTCGCAGACTACATGACCGCACCAGACTTCGCGGCCGCTCGACGCTCCACTATAGCGCACCCGATCTGGCTTGTCAGAGCAAGCCTACGATCCATCCCCCGACTGGCAAGTCACTCTCCCACTTCCGGTGCAGCGATTATCCGATACGCCCAGCAGCCCTGGTGCCCTGGCAGCACGCGCTCTCTCGACCTCACAACCCCGAACCGGGGTAAAATTGGCTTCTTCGACTTGAAAAACGACGGCCAAATCGGTTTAGTCACCTTCAGGGCCGTACCGGCAGCGTTTTTGCATTGTCACCGTTGTGCTGTCGGTTCGACTCACCCAGGAGTGCTCACCATGGATCCCACCGATACAACCTGCCAGCAGCCTGAGAAACCGTGGGGGCTGTCGTCTCTGTCGGTTTTGCTGCTCATCACCATCATGGGACTGGTGCTCGCCGGCTGTGGCGCCGATGACGCCCTGGCCGGCATGGAGGATGGAGGCGACATTGCCGAAGATGATTTTCATCTCGCCGAAGAGTATCTGGCCAACAACCGCGTCGACGATGCCCGTGACGTCTATCTGGAGATTCTCGACGAGCGTTCCAATGACGGCACAGCCGCCGCCGGGGCCGCCACCACCGAGCTGCTGCTGATGCTCGACAAAGACGAGGTGACCACCCTCTTGATCGAGCACCTCGGCGCCAGTGGGGGCATCGATGCCAATGAACTGCTGTATGCCGATGGAGGGCTGTTGTACTGGGCCAGCCGCGGGGTGCGCTGGGACGAGGAGAGCGACGACTACGAAGGGGTCCGCGATCTGGTCGCCGAGCATCTGCCCTGGGGTGAGCACCAACTGGAGTCGATCGAAGGGTTTGTCGACGGGCTCGACGAGCCCACCGGAAGCGCACTCCGACAGCTTATCACCGTGGTCAACGCCCTCTCCGGGATCGAAAGCCACATCGACACCGCCATCGATGACGCCGATTTTGTGCGGCTGTATGTGCCGGGGGAGACATTGCACGATGCGTCGCTGTCGCTTCGCATCGGCCGCGCCGAGTTGTCGGCGGTTCAGGCGCTGATCGAACTGGCGCGCAGTGCCATCTACTTCATCGCCGCCTACGAGCACCACTGGACGCTGGAAGACGCCTTCGGGCACTGGCGCCACGACCCCCCCGGCGATAGGTACATCCCGGAGTACGCCCCCGCCGACTACACCGTCGATTATCTGGACGACCATCTGTTACGAGGCATCGATTCTTCGGATCGGCTCTCCGCATCGCGAAGCAGCCTGCGCGACGCCATCGGCCATGCCCGCGACAGCATCCGCCACGGACTCGAAGAGCCGACCACTACCACCCTTCAGTTCGATCGCGTCGATGAAGACGACGCCTCCGATGTCGACGAGCTGCTCGCCGCGGTCGCCGATGCCCTCGAAGGTCCCACCGAACTGCCCCACACCAACCCGGCGATCACTCTTGACCTGGGTCCCCTCTTTTCGAATTCGGGGCGAACCCTGCCCGAGGAGATTCCCTGGTTTCAACGCCGTGACGACATCGACAGCGCCGACGATGACGACGACTCCGCAGACGGCCCCTTCGACCACTGGGAACTCAACGACAAGGCCATCGAGTACATGTTCATCGACGACATCATCAAACCCGCCCCCGATGACATCGATGAACTCGACGTGACAGCCGGCCCCGATAACGACCCCTCAGCTTTTCTGGACGCCCTTCTGGGCAGCTACTGGGAACGCGTCGAAGACGTCTATTTCACCACCCGGTGATGTGTGTTCTGGTGCTTCGATAGTCTCGCGCAGATCAGTCCCCCGGGCAGCCTGAACAACGTCTGGCCCGGGGCTACAGGTCGCGCGTCGAACCCCCACGGTTCACCCAGCACCCAGAGCCCAGAGCCTAGAGCCCAGCGCCTATCACCCAGCGCCCAGCGCCCAGCGCCCAGCGCCCAGCGCCTAGAACCCAGAGCCCAGCGCCCAGCACCGAACACCCACCACCGACCACCTGTAGTACTCCTCAGTCCCCGCGGAACACGTTGACCTGGGTTTGACGATTGTCGCCCTCATAGACGTGAATCTGGGCGATGTCGCCGCTGTCGTGCACGAAGGTGAGCATCTCCCCGTACATGTCATCTGCATCGGAGGGGGCGCGATCAGCGCGGAATTGCTCCACCAGCCCGATACCGGTGGACAACTCCCAGCCGCGCTCAACCATGGCTCGTCGGTAGAAGTCGACCACTGATTCAGCGGCATGGGAGGTATTGTAGCTCTGCATCCGGTACTGCTGCTGCGATTCGGCACCGGCGAA
>SKMT01000309.1 GCA_007120915.1 Myxococcales bacterium
ACGATGGTTGGAGCAGTTGCAGTGCTGATGATGATGATCGTCGGTTGCGGCGAAGGTCAGGCGAACGTCGACGAGATGACGGGAACCTGGGAGTGGGATGCGGGCAGCAGCGAGACAGCGACCTGCAACGGAAATTCATCGAACAATAACCTGTCGGGGAATATCAACATCAATGAAGGGGCTGCAGCGGATCTGGTGGTTTCTACTGACAACTGCAACTGGGACTTCGATATGAGTGGCAGTGACGCCAGTCTGGTGCCCGGTCAGAGTTGCGAATACGACGCAGTCGTTGACGGCCACCAGGTCACAGCGACGGAGAACTGGAGCAGTTGGTCGATGAGTGTGACCGACGACAATATGTCGTTGGATGGCAGCGGTACGCTGGATGTGGAGTTCCCCGACGGACAGACCGTAAATTGTTCAACGAGCCGGAGTGCCTCTCTGACCCGAGTGGGACACTAGGGTCAGCACCGCCGGGGGGGCGGTCAGAAACGAGAACGAGCCCGACACCGAGCCCGAGCCCGAGCCCGAGAACGAGCTTGCTAGTAGACCTCGTCGAGGGCGTCGGCGGTCTTGTCGATGACCTGGTCGATGATCTCGTCGGTGTGGGCGGTGGAGAGAAAGCCCGCTTCGAACTGGCTGGGGGCGAGGTAGACGCCGTTTTTGAGCGAGGCGTGGAAAAACTGGTTGAACCGATCGATGTCGCAGGCTTTGACGTCGTCGTGGTCCACCGGGATTTCGGGGGTGAAAAACAGCGAGAACATAGACCCGACGCGCTCGGTGCAAAGAGGCAGGTCGCGCTGTTCGATCAGCTCGTCGATTCCACTCTGGAGGCGGCTTCCGAGTGCTTCGAGCTGGTCGTAGACGTCGTCGTCGAGCAGCTTGAGTGTTTCGATGCCGGCGGTGACGGCGACGGGATTTCCGGAGAGCGTGCCCGCCTGGTAGACCGGGCCGTCGGGGGCGACGTGGCGCATGATCTCTTCTTTTCCGGCGTAGGCGGCAAGTGGGAATCCGCCGCCGACGACCTTGCCGAACGTGGACATATCGGGGGTGACGCCGAAGCGTTCGGCGGCGCCGCCTTTGGCGATGCGAAAGCCGGTCATCACCTCGTCGAAGATCAATACGATGCCGTTGTCGTCGCACAGCTTGCGCAGTTTCTTGAGGAAATCGTCGCGGGGGGGCAGACAGCCGGTGTTGCCGCAGACCGGTTCGAGGATGATGGCGGCGACTTCGCCGGTGTTGTCGTCGACCAGGGAGGCGACGGAGTCGATGTCGTTGAACGTCGCCAGAAGGGTGTCGTGGGCGGTGCCGCGGGTGACCCCCGGGGAGTTGGGCACGCCCAGGGTGGTGGCACCGCTGCCGGCGGCGATCAGAAAGGAGTCGGCGTGGCCGTGGTAGCAGCCCTCGAACTTGATGATCTTGTCGCGGCCCGTGGCCCCGCGGGCGACTCGGACGGCGGACATGCAGGCTTCGGTGCCGCTGTTGACCAGCCGAACCACGTCGGTGCCGGGGCAGCGTTCGATGATCCGTTCGGCCAGTTCAATCTCCAGTTCCGTGGGGGCGCCGAAGGAGGAGCCGCGGGCGACGGCCTTCTGGCAGGCTTCGACGACCTTCGGGTGGGCGTGACCGACGATGCCGGGGCCCCAGCTTAGCACGAAGTCGATGTACTCGTTGCCGTCGGCGTCGTAGATGTGGGCGCCTTCGGCGCGCTCGATAAACGGCGGGGTGCCGCCGACGGCGGTGAAGGCGCGCACGGGGGAGTTGACCCCGCCGGGGATCGATTTGCGGGCACGGGTAAGGAGTTCTTCGCTTCGCTCGAACATCTCTGGGCTCTGGGCTCTGGGCGCTGGGCTCTAGGGGCTGGGTTCTCGGATTATGCGTGGGGGTTGGGTGCGGGACCGTCGTAGGTCAGTGTTCCTTCCTGGTAGTCTCGGATGAACCGTTCGAGCACGTCAATCCACTTCGGGTGATCGTTCAGACAGGGGATCAGCCGGTATTCTTTGCCGCCGGCTTCCAGAAAGTCCTCTTTGCCCTCCATGCCGAGTTCCTCGATGGTTTCGAGACAGTCGGCGACGAAGGCGGGGGAGATGACGACGACCCGTTTTTTGTTGCGCGACGGGAGCCGCTCCAGGGTCTTGTCGGTGAACGGTTGGAGCCAGGGGTCGCTTCCGAGCCGGGACTGGAAGGTGACGGTGTATTTGTCCTCCGGGATGCCGAGTCGGTCGGCGAGCTCCCAGGTGGTCGCGTAGCACTGGTGGCGGTAGCAGAAGGCGTGGGCGGGGCTCTTCTTCTTGCAGCAGTCCTTCGATTTCATGCAGTAGCAACCGGAGGGGTCGGTGGCCTCGACCTGGCGCACGGGTACGCCGTGGTAGCTGAAGAGCATGTGGTCAAATTCATCGTCCAGATAGGGCTCGGCGATGGTGGCGAGGGCGTCGATGTAGTCTTCGTCGTCGTAAAACGGTGGCTGGACTACCAGTTCGGTCTCCGGGGCGATCTCTTCGAGGCAGTCCTGCGCGTGGGCGACGGCCGTCTCGTAGCTCGACATCGCGTAGTGGGGGTACAGCGGGATCAGAAAGATCTCGTCGACGCCTTTGGCCTTCAGAGCCCGAATGGCGGAGGCGGTGGTGGGGTTGCCGTAGCGCATGCCGACTTCGATGGGTAGATCGAAGCGCTCTTCGAGCTTTTCTTGCACCGCGTAGGTGTAGACCAAGAGCGGAGAGCCCTCGTCGGTCCAGATCTTTTCGTAGGCTTCCGCGGAGTCGGGGGCGCGAAAGGGGGCGATGATGCCCTCGACCAGTGCCTTGCGTTTGAGCACCGGGTAGTCGATGACTCGCGGGTCGTTCAGAAACTCGCGCAGGTACTGGTAGACGTCGTAGGTGTCGGTGGAGTCGGGGCTGCCGAGGTTGAGCAGGAGGATGCCTTGCATGGTAATCGCTGGTTAGCTGGGGAGTAGGTG
>SKMT01000356.1 GCA_007120915.1 Myxococcales bacterium
ACCGATAGCGACGAACTGATCGCTCGCGCACGCAAGATGAGGAAAAATCCCACGCGAGCAGAGCGGATGATGTGGGCGAAGTTGCGCGGCAAGCAGTTGGAGGGACGGAAGTTTCGACGTCAGCATGTGCTTCAACCGTATATCGTCGATTTCTACTGCCACGCCGAAAACCTTGTCGTGGAAGTGGACGGGCTCAGCCACAGTGGACCGGACAAGGCTGTACGTGACGAAAGACGCGACCAGTATCTGGAGGACCGCTACGATGTTGAAATTCTGCGGTTTACCGACGGGGAAGTTATCGACGATCGAGAGGGAGTGGTGCGTAAGATTGCAGTGGTTATGGAGGAAGGCGGCTAATCCGTTTCCCCCCATCGACCTCCGCTTCGCTCCGGCCACTTCCCCCCGGCGGGGAAGATGTTGACGGCCCTGCCTTCAACATCCTCTCCCAGGGGAGAGGTGGCCCCGAGGACGTCAGGACGAGGGGTCGGTGAGGGGTCTTTTGATCGACGACCACTCACCACAACCCTATCCGATAGTAACCACCCGACCCCAACTAAGCGCATTCGCCCACCCGTCGTGCCACCAATCCGCCGGCGGCGCCTGCAACCGCCCCACCGCACAGATCCTGGTCACCCCCAACTGACACAACGCCTCCACCCACTCGCCGCGCCGCCGACCCCCTCCGCCCAGCGCCGCTGCCTGCAAGTCACCTCCCGGCACACCGACCGCTTCATCCAACCCCTCCGGCCCCTCCACCGGATGGACCGTCACCGAGTGAATTGACGGCCGTCGCCCGTCGAACGCCTCCTCCGTCAGCGCCACGAATCCGACGCCCTCACAGAACACCTCGCCCTGCATCTGCGCCACCCCCATCGCCTGCGCCCGTTCGGCGGCCGACGCCTCATCAACCTCCTCCGCCCCCCACGTCTCCTCCCACTTTGCGATCGCCGCCGCCAGCAACCGCGCAAACTCTCGCCGCCGCCCGACGGGTCCGCAAAACAGCACCGCCCGCGTTGAAAAGCACCCCTGCTGATGCCACATCACCACATCCCGACCCACCGCCCCTGCGACCTCCTCCAGATCCACCTGTTCAGCGTCGTCGACCACCGTAAACGACACCCGGTGGTCGTAACCGACCACACGGCCCCGCCCCGCCATCGTCTCGCGGACCGATCTCACCGTCTCGTCGGTGCCACTGACGACCACCAGGTCTGCATCCTCCCATCCGCCCCCCGGCTCGATCAGCTCCCAGGGGGCAGACCGCGCGGCATACGCCGCAACGTTGCGCCCCCGGCTTGACGGGCGCACTCGCTGCTCGATCCCAAGCAGCATGCCCACCAGCACCGGCGTGATCCCCGCACCGGGCATCGCCGGCCAGATATGATGCACCCGCGACGGCCACACAATCCGATGACGCGGCGATGGGACCACCGCCGACAGCTCCGCGTCCACCGCCTCCGCGAGCCGGTCCACATCCCAGGTCTGCCGATGCAGCCGAAGCCCTGCGCGCGCCATCTCCTGTGGCCACCCGTCGGCGACGATGGCGTCGACCAACGCATCACGGTCCGCAAACAACCCCTCGATGTACTCCGTGGTCGCCTGCCGGTTGAGCCCGCCCTCCATCATTCCTCCTCATCGCCGCCGCGATCCGACAGCCATACCCGAAGCTCGGCCATCTCCGGGGTTCCCCCGGCGTCGGTCTTCATACTCAGTGCATCGATGCCTTCCAGCCACTCCGCGCGCGTTTCGGCGCCCCCTTCGTCGAGCATGGTCCGGATGGTGTCGACCTCCAGATACATCCCCAGGCCCCGGCGCGCCTGCAGCATCGAGTCCACATCGCGGTCGACGAACTCCTCGTCCAGCGGACTGGGGCTTCGCTCCCAGCCGGTAAGCCGATCCCGGGCGACCATGCTGTCGATGTACGCCAGATGCTCGTCGCTTAAGATCAGCGCCCACTCCAGCGCCCCGTCGTCGAACCAGGCGTACTGGATGGTGCGCTCGCCGGCATCGCGCCGCAGCGCCCCCCGGCTCAATTGCGTGAACGCATCGAGCACCCGCCCCACCTCCTCGCTGTCTTCGATCGGTATCACCACCGCCTCCCGGGTCGTCTCCAGCCGCGCCACAGCCGCCGCCAGCTCCAGCCCCTCGTAGTCGAAAAACGCGTCCTCAATCCCGAAGACCACCACCGCCGCCTGGCCCGTCAGATTGCCCAGAAGATCTTCTTGAAGATCGACCTGAAGCTGCCCCTGCAGCATCTCCAGCGACATGTCCAGATGGCTGCGCTGCCCCGCTTCCAGCGAACCTCGAAGCAACTCCAGCAGTTGATCCGGATCCAGCGAAACCCGCAATATCCCCGGAGTGCCCGGGCGCACCAGCCCACCCAGATCGGGAAGCGGCTTTTTCGCCTCCCCCAGGTCAGCCACCGCCACCGGCACCTCTGCCTGGCCCGGTGTATACAGCGTGATGCGCCGGCTATCTTCCTGTTCGTCATCGCTGCCCGCCCAGTACACCCTGCCGATCTGGCTTCGAAGCTGACGCAGCAGATCGGCGGCTCGCTCCTCACCGCCAAGCCCCCCCATCAGTGACGACACATCGACGGCGCCGTACACCGGGGGGACATCTCCCTGCTCATCATCTCCTGGAAGCAGTCGCTTCTGATAACCGGAGACCCGCCAGTGCGCTTTTTCAAGCCCCCACAGCCGCTGTGCAACCGGTTGCGCATCTTCGGCGAACAACCAGCCAACACCAATGCGCCGACCGTCCGTGGCCAGCCACTTCTCTTGCCCCTCCTCATCGACCTGACGCCACCCGACAAGCCCCTCCGACTCGAAGTTTTTCGCCCGGCGCTCACCCTTCGTCGCCCAGGCATCGATGTCGACATCTTCCTGCTCATCATCCACCCAGCCCACCACCACAAGCTGCCCCTCTACCCAGAACGCCGCCCCCGGCCCGTCA
>SKMT01000596.1 GCA_007120915.1 Myxococcales bacterium
AGTGCGTTGTGTAGGGGAGATGGGCCGCAAAAGGGGGCTCAAACACTCTGCGGTGCAATCTCCGGGGGCTAGCAGCCGGAGTCATCGAGGTTGATCAGCCTCGCTTCGCCGTCCCAGCCGTCGTCTTCGAGCTGTTCGGCGAGAGATTCGAGCTCACAGGAGGAGAGCAGGGGGTTGTTCATCACCAGCAAGTCGTCGACGTTGCGCACTCGAGACAGTGATAAATCTCGCAGTTCGGGGTGATTGTTGATCAGCAGGTTGGTACCGACGTTGGTCAGTGACGACAGGTCAATGGTGTCGACTGTATCGTTGTCGGTAAGCGTCAGTTGGGCGCCGACTTGCTGGAGGCTTCCCAGATTCAGGTTCGACAACTGGTGGAGTGAATTCATGGTGATCGCGCCGTTGACCTGGCTGAGCGACGAAAGGTCTAGTTCTTCGAGTCGGTCCGCGTCATTGAGGATCAGCCCGGCATCGGCGCCGGCGGACATACCGATGGTTGCGAGATTCCCCAGGTCGAGCACCCGCAGGTTCTGGATGTCGTTGAAGGTGACACCGCCACCGACGGAGGCGAGTTGATCGAACTGGATGGTCTGAACTCCTGCGTCCAGCACCTGAAGTTCATCGCCGATGTGACGCAACCGGGGGATGTTCAACGAGTCGAGATGGGAGTTCTGCATGACCGTAAACGACGCGCCGACCTCCTGGACGGCCGGCAATTCTATGGACGAGAGAGCCTGATTCTGGGTCAGTGAGACCATGCCCCCGATCTGGCGCAGTTCGTCGAGTTCGAGGGTACGAAGCGAGGTGCCGGCGAGCTGAAAATTCTGGGCGACCGTAGTCAGTTGTGGTGCTTCGATACGGGTGAGTTGCTCGTTCTGGGTGATCATCAGACTTCCCCGAATGCTTTCGAGAGCCGGCAGCGACAGGGAGGTGATCCGGGCCAGCGGGTCGACGACGAGATTGCCGCCGATTCGGTTCAGGTTGGGCAGTTGAGCCTCGGCGGTGTCGTCGGTGCTGATGCGCACGACCAGGTCGCCGGTGACTGCATCGTAGTGCTGTACCGCCTCGAGCTGGGCGGAGGTTTCCACAACGATCGATCCCTCGTAGACCTGCCCTTCCGGCTCTTCGTCAAGCTGCGCGGGCGGGGGCGGGGGTTGAGCGGAGCCGGGTGCGTCTTCGACAGCCTCGGCGATGGCATCGTCGGCAGCATCATCGGGTACGTCTGCCAGTTGTTGTTCGGGGTCCGCAGCCTCTTCTTCGGGCTGTTCGGCGGGGATGTCCTGTTGTTGGGGTGGGTCGGGCTGTGGGGTGGGTTCGTCCGGTTGTTGCGTCGGCTCCTGGGCTTCGGGTTGCTGTTGAGGCTCGTCCGGCTGGCCTTCGGCGGGTTCGTGGTCGGCGTCATCCCGTTGTTCGTCATCAGGTTGTTCGTCGAGTTGCTGTGCCAGAGCCGCCGTTTCGTCGGGCTGGTCCGGCGGGTCGGGGTCATCGGAGTCCTGGAGGGGGCCGGTGACGATGAAGAGCACCGCAGCGGTGAGAACAACAATCAGAGCCACCAGAGTCGCCAGAATGCGCCGGGGAGGGGGGGCGGGTTCAACGGGTGGCGCGGTGGGCGGGTCGACACGTTCGGGTTCGTCTGCGGGTTTGTCGGTTGTTTCGGCGTCGTCGCCGTGGTCGGTGTCGCCCGCGGAGGGGGCGGGTTGTTCGTCCGACTCAGCGAGGGATTCAGGCTCATCGTCGGGCTGTGCTGCTTCGATGTCGGTGGGAGTTGCGAGGGTATCGGCGTGCGCCAGATCGGAGTCGTGTTGTGCCGGGGTGTCCAGGGTTCGAGCATGGGCCAGTTCGGAGTCGACGACGTCGTCGCCGGAGGCGGTGGTATCCGGGGGATCGTCGAGCCGGTCGAGATCGAGTTCGGGCAGCAGCCAACGGGAGAAGACCTGTTCGATGTCGTCGCTGACGGGAGTGTCGTCCAGCAGGATCGGAGGCAGATCGAGGCGACGGCGGATCTGCTGGATGCGACGGCGAACGTCCATCGCCCCGGCGGGGCGGTCATCGGGATCTTTGGCCATCAGGTCGGCGACGAGATCGCCGATGGGCGCCGGGATCTGTCCGGGGTAGGCGGCCGACAGATCCGGGGCGGGACGCTGGACGTGTTCCATCAGCAACTGCAATCCGCTGGGGCCGCGAAAGGGCAGGTGCCCGGTGAGCATCTCGAACAACACCACGCCCAGCGAATAGAGGTCGGTGCGCGCGTCGACTTCAAGATTTTGCGCCTGTTCGGGCGACAGGTACGCCGGGGTGCCGCAGATCATCCCGGTTTTGGTCAGTTGAGTGCCGCCGTCGGCGGTGCGGGCGATGCCGAAGTCGACGATCTTGACCTGGAAGGTGCCGTCGCTGCTGGGGACCAGAATGATGTTGGCCGGTTTCAGATCGCGGTGGACGATGCCCCGGGAGTGCGGTTCGGTCAGCCCGGCACAGATCTGATTGGCCGTCTGAATCGCCAGCGCCGGGTCGAGCCGGCCCTTCGCGAGCACGTCGCCCATCTCGGTGCCTCGCACCAGTTCCATGACCAGGTACAGAATGTCGCGAGGCTCGTCCTGCCCGAAGTCGATAAGCCGCACGATATTGGGGTGGCTCAGATCGGCGATGACCTGGGCTTCGCGGAAAAACCGGTCGATAAACGGCCCGTCCTCGTCCAACTCGGATCGCACCACTTTCAGCGCCACCTGGCGGCTGACCGACAGTTGAGTGGCCAGGTAGACGGCGCCCATTCCCCCTTCGCTGAGTGGTTCGTCGATGCGGAACCGCTTGTCGAGCACGGTGCCCACCAGCGGGTCGTCGGGCCGTTCGGAGCGACGAAACAGCCGTGCCCCGTCATCGGGACAGGTCTCGAAGTCCACCCCCTCGTAGGAGCTCTCGCACTGCGGGCAGTACTTCGTCATTGCCGTTC
>SKMT01000302.1 GCA_007120915.1 Myxococcales bacterium
CACACCACATAATCGAAACGGTGTGGCTGTTGCGGCTTCGACGGGTCTTCCAGCTCCACGACAAACCAACGGCCTTTTCCCGGGCGGGTTTGCTCGTCGAAATTGATGGCCTGGGTGCTGAACCGAAAGCCCGGCTCGCGGCCGTCGGCCTCCAGAATCCAGGCGATCATCGATGCCACCGTGCCACGACCATGGGTGCCCGTGACGGCGATGGTGATGTCCGTGGCGTCGATTGCGTCGGGTGTCGTCATGATCTGCCTCTGGCAAACAACCTGGGCCGAACCGCGCGTCGGCGCTGGATACCATATCGCCGACGGGCCAGCCACTTCGGCTTTGCCCATCGGCGTATCCATCGGTTACGGTGGAATTCGGTCGTTGTATTGCGGGTGTGGTGCGCCGCACCCATTGCGTTCCCTTCGTTCACAGGAATGTTCTCTCATGCACAGCCACGGGCAAATGATTCACCGCATCGGGTTCGGTCTTCTCGTCGCCATACTGGCCGCCGGCTGCCAGAGCCCCGAGCAGCCTCGCATCGAGCTCACAGAGAGCCAGAAAGAACAGCTTCAACCCTTTTTGCTCGATGATACTCCACAGCCGGACCACCAGATCAATGTGGAGTACGAAAACCAGATCCGGCTTCTGGGAGTCGATGTCGACGGTGACGTCGACCGCGGCGAACAGGTGGAGATGACCTGGTACTGGAAGGCGCTTGAAGATATCAATGCCGACTGGCAGATCTTCGTGCACTTCGACTCCGAAGAGAGTCAGTTCCGCCAGAACCTGGACCACTTTCCTGTGGGCGAAGAGCTCAACGACAGCTTCCGCACCTACCACTGGGAAGAGGGAGAGATCATCGCCGACGTTCACCGATTCTCCGTCAACGATGAGTACCCGGAGGGCGAGGCGGTGTTTTACGTGGGTCTGTTTCGCGGGGAAACGAGGGCCGAAGTCACCAGCGACGGCCCGACGACCGATGACGATCGCGCCATCGGTCCCCGGGTCGACATCAGCGCCGCTGCTGGTGAACAGTAACCAAATTACTCGTCGTCGTTTTCTGCGTCGTCATCATCCGCTGAAGCGGGATAATGGGGGGCGAATTCATCGACCACCTCGGTGCCGACGCCGCCGATACGGCTGAAGTTGTCTGCATCGCGGCGCGCGCGCCAAACATGCATGTCGGAGTCGGCCCGACTCGCACCGGAGCCCGGGTCTGTTCCCAGGTACACGAAATCATTGCCATCCGGCGACAGCCGCATCTGTTCGATGTACTTGACGCACTCCACACTGTCGTCGAAGCGCTCGGCGAACCCGCCGCAGTCGGCGGCATTGTAGTCATCCCCGCCCAGATTGCCGTGCACTTCGGTGAACTCGCCGGTGTAAGGATCTCCGGAGACAATAACGCTACGCGGGATGTTCGCTTCGACCTCCGTTTGAGCATCGCCGTCGTCGCGCACGCAGTCACGCTCGGCGACGAAGTACACGGTGCCGTCGGGAGCGAAGTTCAACGGCGGGCTCAGGTCGGTGAACATCTCGGTTTCGCCGGCAGACCGGGTCTCCTCACAGGCGTCGAGGCCCACATCGGCCAGCCCCATCGAAATTCGCTGCGGTGCGCACAATCCGTCCTCAAAGTCCTCGGAGCCCGAATCGCACCGGTTGACCGGGCCACATTCCTCATGACTGGAGCATCCCTCTCCGAGCTGGTCGACGTGATCACGGTCGACGACGTGGACCGTCGGCTCCAGCGCCCAGCACCGATTTGATTGACCGCACTGTGCTCCGGGGCCACTGCATTCGTCGTCGCTGCTACAATCCTCGTACTGGTTGGCTGTGGGCACGTAGAACGCGACCAGCCTTCCGTCATCGGAGATGGCGCTGGGGACGTTTCGAATCATGTAACTGCCGAGTCCCTCTCCGTGGGCGGCGCCGCCGCTGATCTGATAGATCTGGTCTTCTACTCCCAGCCCGGCGTCCATGTCACCGATTCGGATGTCCAGGTCTCGAAGCCCAGGAGGCTGGAACTGCACGGCGACGTTGTGCTCCGGGAACACGTTCCATCGGTGCCGATGCTGATTTCCGGCGGTGTCGTGTAGCGTTGCCACCTGCTTTTCGGCGCCGTCGATGGGCTGATAGTAGGCGCGATAATCACCGTCTTCGGGCCGTTTGAAGGTCACCCCGTTGCCGCGCACCGAGGGATTGTCCATTTCCGTCGCGAAGGTCTGTGCGTCCCCGTCGACCTCCGGGGGATCCCCGGCCAGCGGTGCAGCCGATGCCGTCTGATTGCCGTCGTCGCCTTCGATGACAATCAGATAGCTTTCATTTGCGGTGACCACGCACTGGTCGGCGGCGTCACAGTCGATGTCGCCGGTGTCGAACGGTTCGTTCGGTTCCCCGTCACTGTTGGTCAGGTACAGCTCTACATCACCGTCGACCTGATGTTCGGAGGTGAACGTGACGTTGTAGTGCTCGTCTTCGATGACATCTTCGACACATTCGCCATCGGAGCAGACGTCGCCACCGGGACAGTCCGCGGTGGTCTCACACACGAAGTCCTCTTCCTCTACGCAGAGCCCGTCCATGCAGAGCCGGTCACCGGGGCATTCCCAGTGGTCGTCGCAGGTCATCTCCTCGGCCTCGACGCATTCATTGGCGTCGGTGTCGCACAACTCGCCGTCGGGACAATCGTCGTCCTCTTCGCATCCCTCGGACTCGACCGGCTCCGAACAGGCCATGGCCGCGATGGTGAACAGCGCCAGCAGACCGGCTGCCAGCAAGTACATCGGTCGGTGTGTCCATCGGTTTCGTCGCATCACGTCGTTGACTCCATGGTGGGGGCTTGATTGCCGCGACCGCCAGGCCCGTGCAGCCGGTGCCGGCGGGCGGTTGGTACCGTCAGGCGTTGCAATCGGCGAACTATACGTTGATGGCCAATGGCGTTCAAGCACGTCGCTGAAGCGCTTACGACTCATCTGCTGCTGCCCTCCTCTTTCTTCGCGTGCTGCCACAGCTCTTCGAGTTGCTGAAGCGTCAGACTCTCGACACTTGTGCCTTGCTGCCGGGCGAGTTGTTCGACCCGCTCGAAACGCCGCGCAAACTTGTCGTTGCCACGCTCCAGCGCACCGCTGGCATCGACCCCCAGGTGGCGAGCCAGGTTCACCACCGCGAACAGCAGGTCTCCCAGCTCCTCGTCGAGTCGGTGCTCAGCGCAGCCGGCTCCGCTCATCAATTCTTCGAGTTCGCACAACTCCTCGCGGATCTTTTCGAGGGGCCCCCACGCATCATTCCAGTCAAAGCCCTTCGCGGCGGCCTCCTCACCCAGCTTCTGGGCGTCCTCCAGCGGTGGTGCTGTGCCGGTGCGTTCATCGTCGCTCATCGTCTGTGCCTCTCCGGTTTCACATCGACCGCGCTGGTGGTCGACGGTTGAATAGATTTGTTAATCCGGCATAGAATACGGTTAGATTTTCGGTGCGTACATCTCCGGTCACCATACCCGCTGCGGTGCCGACACAGAATGAGTGATATCCCGGTTGTTCGAACTGCTTTTCTACGCTGGTGTGGGGAGCGCGCCACCAGGGGTGTGGCCTGGTTGCTCAGTATTGTCATCGCAGCGATGCTGATGACAGTGGTCAGTCCCGCCCCCGCCGCCGGGGGAGAACCGTCGATGGAAGCACTTCTGGAAGATGATGGTGCTGGTGATGTCCCCGACGCCGAGGCGCCACTGCCCGAGCCAACCGGCAGTACGGTCAACATCGACCTTCAGTGGCGTAACTTCACCCAAGGGCTGCACGAGGGGGAGACCGGTGAAGAGAATCTGGAGCGGATGCGCCAGGAATCGGTCAGCCTCGGCTATCCCAGCCTCCCACACCATCAGATGGCCATCCTCTACGAGATGCGCCGCGCCGACAACTACGAGTTGAGCAACGATCAGGTCTATGAACTGCTTCACCACGCCCACGACCTGGCCCCCCACCTTCCCTACGCCCGTCTCGAATTGGCAAGCACCCGATTGACCGGCGGGTTTGACTCGGCGCATCGCTCTATCCTGCCCTACGTCGAGGGGGTGCAGCAGGGATACAACTGGCTCGACACCCGCATCGGCTGGGCTCTCAAGGCGCTGTTGTTGCTGTTGATGACCAGCGGCATCGTCTTCGTGGGCTTCTTGCTCGCCCAACTGCTTCGCTACTTTGGCATCACCGCCTACGACGGCACTCGAGTACTGCCGCGGGGGTTCTCCAGCACGCAGACCGTGATTTTGTTGGTGGCGCTGGTGTTGGTGCCGGGGCTGATCTTGCAGTCTCCGCTGGTGTCGATGCTGCTGTTGCTTCTGTTGGTGTTGCCATTTCAGCAGATCAACGAACGGATGATCGCCATCGGTTTTCTGGGGCTGCTCGCCGCCCTCCCCTGGCTGGACGACCGGATCGGCGAGTTCGTCACCTACCCGGACAGCGACGCTCAGAACGCAGTTCACGCTCACTACCACGGCTGTGACGATGAGTGCCGCCAATGGCTCGACACCATCGCCGAAGAAGACCGAGGGGTGGCCCGCTACGTCGAGCGTGTCGCGCTGTTTCGCACCGGCGACGCCGAACATATCGAACAACTGGCCCAGTGGTTCGACGACCACGACCCCGCCGGTGCCGATGACGGGCTTCAGCCCCATTGGCTCAACCTGGAAGGAGCCACCAAAATCGCCTCCGGCAGCGCCGAAGAGGCACTGGACGTGCTGCGCGAGGCCACCGATATCGCCACCGCCATGCCCGAGCCCTGGTTCAACAAGGCCCGGGCCTACCAGATTGTCGACGACCAGCACCGAAGTGGTGAGGCGATGCAGCGCTCATTCGCCCGCGACCTCGACGCCGTGACCCTGCAGGCCAACCTCGATGACCGTGACCCCCACAGCTTTTTGATGGTCGCCAACCCCGACTCCACGCTGTTCTGGCAGCAATTGGGCCCTTCCGGAGAGGATGCGCCGAGTCTGATCGCACCGGTGTGGACCATCGTCGCCGGCGATAAGATCGACATGGATTCGGCGATGTGGCTGGGGCTGGGGGGAATATTGGTGGTCCTGTTGACGACCCCGCTGTATCTGAGCCGGCGTCTCAGCTCGCCCTGCCCCAAATGCGGACTGGCCCGCGATCCGACGGAAGCACAGGACACCGGCCACCACCACTACTGCCGGCCCTGTTACCAGACCTTCGTCTCCGGTGCGTCGATGGACTATCACGCCCGGGTGCACAGCGAAGCGACACTGGGACGCCGGGATCGGCTCCAGCAGTTTCTGCGCCGGGTCTTCTCGCTGATCACCCCCGGGATCGGCCACGTGCTCGGCGGGCATGCCATCCGCGGTATCATCGCCTTTGCGATGCTGGTGTTCGGTATCTTCATTCTGTTTTACCCGCTGGGGCCCGTAGGCGCGTGGCGGGGGTCCTTCGAGCTGTTTCAGGACCACTGGGCCGGCCAACACGTTCTGGCCTGGGTCTTCATCTCAATCGGTGTCTCCGTCGGGTTGACCGGAGCCTGGCGCGGCATTCGCCCCACTCGTAAAGATGGCGCTCCTCCGGAAAACGGAGGCCAATCATGAACAACTCTCCCCCGCCACAGCCACCACCGGATCAGCACCAGCCTCCTGCCCCGGAGGGCCAGCCCCAGGACAACAACAGCGGCTCCGGCGTCGTCACCATCATCATCCATCACAGCATCACCGTGTTGATCCTGATTCTGGTGATCGGTCTGGTGGTGTGGGGGTATCTGAATTTCCAGGACACCGACTTTTTTGCCACTGTCGACCGCGACGAGCTTGACGCCAAGCTCTATCCGCCACTTGAGCAGGCCCAACAGCAGCGGCTGGAGACTTCGCTTCAGGTCTACTCGCTGGTTCACAACGATCATCCGGTGCAACTGGCCGATCTGGTGGACACGGGATTTTTGCTCCACTCCGATCTGTATTATCCACGTGGCCCGGACTTCTGGAGCTACGAACGCCACGGCGACGGCTTTACGCTCAAGCCGGGGCCACCACAAAAGCCGGACTCCGAGTAGAGGCTCGAAGCCTGAGAGAGAGTTTGACGCTGTCATTTCCCTCCCCGAGGTATCTGCGTGACCGAATCACAGACGCGCCAACTAACCTTTCCCGAAGCAGACGTCGCACGCTACATCTACGGACACCGCGATCAGTTTCTGCGCCTAATCGAAGACGAGCTGGACGTGCGCATCGGCGCCCGCGGGGCTCAAGCCACCGTCGAGGGGGCCGACTCGGACGTGGAACTGGCAGAACGAGTGCTCCAGCAGTTATATGCGCTCGGCGACCAGGGCTACCACCTCAGTTCCATGGACGTGGGACGGGCTATCGACATCATCGTGCGGGAACCGGACACCGATCTGGTGTCGATTTTCTCGGACGAAGTCTTCGCCTCCAAGCACTCGCGCACCATCTCTCCGAAGGGGTTGTCGCAGAAGCGCTACGTCGACGCCATTCGTAAAAACGACGTCGTCTTCGGCATCGGCCCCGCCGGAACGGGAAAGACCTACCTGGCGATGGCGGCGGCGCTGTCGGCGTACTTCGACAACAACGTCAAGCGCATCATTCTGACCCGCCCCGCCGTCGAGGCCGGCGAAAGCCTCGGGTTTCTGCCCGGCGACCTCGCCGAGAAGGTCAACCCCTATCTGCGACCGTTGTACGACGCGTTGCACGACATGGTGGAGATTGAAAAGGCGGAGCGGATGGTCGAACACGGCACCGTCGAAGTCGCCCCCCTGGCCTTTATGCGTGGGCGCACCCTCAACGACGCCTTCATCATCTTCGACGAGGCGCAGAACGCCACCTCCGCACAGGTGAAGATGTTTCTGACCCGCATCGGCTTTAACTCCAAGGCGGTGATCACCGGGGACATCACCCAGATTGACCTGCCTTCACACCAGCGAAGCGGGCTGGTCGAAGCGCTGCATCTGCTCGACGACATCGAAGGCATCGCCTTCTGCCGGTTCAACGAACACGACGTGGTGCGCCACCCCCTGGTCCAAAAAATCATTAAAGCCTACGATGACAAAGACGGTGATACCTAACCCCCATCACCGACCACCGAACACCCACCACCTAACACCCACCACCTACTACCGACCACCGAACACCGAACACCCACCACCTAACACCCACCACCGACTACCGACCACCCACCACCGACCACCTAACGCCTAACCTCACCCACCACCTAACACCCACCACCGAACACCCACCACCTAACCTCACCCACCGATCACTTCCATCCCGTACATGTAGGGACGAAGCGCCTCCGGCACCGTGACCGTGCCGTCTTCGTTCTGGTAGTGCTCCAGAATCGGAATCAACAACCGGGGGCTGGCGGCCATGGTGTTGTTCAGCGTGTAGCAGTAGGTCGTCTCTCCGTCGTCATCGCGGTAGCGAATCTTGCTGCGGCGCGCCTGATAGTCGTAGAGGCTCGAACAGGAGTGGGTCTCCGAATACTTGCCTCTGGAGGGCATCCAGGTTTCGATTTCGTACTTGAGCACCTGACCAAGCCCGGTCTCTCCGGTACAGGCGACGGCGACCCGGTAGGGCAGCTCAAGGCGCTGCATCAGCTCTTCGGCGTTGGACAGCAGTTTCTCGTGGATCTGGCGTGACTTCTCCTCGTCGGCCTCGCAGATCACCGCCTGCTCCACCTTTGTGAACTGGTGGACCCGGTAGACGCCGCGAACATCGCGCCCTGCGCTTCCCGCCTCGCGACGGAAACAGGGGGAGTAGCCCGTATAAAACAGCGGCAGATCTTCTCGGTCCAGGATTTCGTCGCGGTGAAGACTGACCAAAAACACCTCACTGGTACCGACCAGGTACTTGTCGTCGCGAGGCAACTCGTAGGTGTCCTCTTCGCCGTAGGGAAAAAAGCCGGTGCCCACCATCGCCTCCCGGTTGACCATCAGGGGGCCGACCACCGGGGTGAACCCTCGATCGACCATGATGTCCATCGCAAGGCGCATGACGGCAAACTCCAGAAGTGCCCCGGCACCCTTGAGGGTGAACGCGCGAGAGCCGGCCATGCGAATCGCCCGCTCTTTGTCGATGATGTCGAGCTTCTTGCCCAGTTCCTCGTGGCTCTTCGGCTCGAAGTCGAAGTCGCGCTTCTCGCCGACGTAGCGCAGTACCTCGTTGTCCTCTTCGTCTTCGCCCACCGGCACTTGTTCCAGCGGGATGTTGGGAACCATCAGCAACTGCTGCTGGTATTTCTGCTTCACCTCGTTGAGCTGCTCGTCGAGCTCGGACAGTTCCTCTTTGAGCTGGCGCCCCTCGTCGATCAACTCACCACGTTCGTCGTCGTCGGCCTGCGGGATCTGGTCCGCCACTTCGTTTCGCCGCGCCCGGATCGAATCCGTCTTCTGAATCAGATCGCGGCGTTGCTCGTCGAGGTGCAGAAGCTCGTCGATGTCGACGTCAAATCCCTTCTTCTGTGCCGCCTCTTTGACCTCGTCGGCGTGTTCACGAACGAAATTGATGTCCATCATGGTCGACCTCGCAGACTCTGTTGATTGCGGTGGTTCGGCTCGTTCGGCGGCGGGATACCACAGCGACAGGTGCGTTGCCAGCAGTGGAATCTTGGCTACGGGGCTGATGGTTCTAGGTTTGTACAGGCAACCCGAACCTACGGTTCGGTTTGCAACCATGGGGACCAACTGCTAGCTGTACAATGAATACAGCACGATGAATCCATCACCCTCTGGCCCCCAGACAACAGGAAGTAGATCATGAAATTCTTCATCGACACCGCTGATACCGACGAAATCCGCAAGGCTGCAGCCATCGGTGTTCTCGACGGAGTGACCACCAACCCCAGCCTGGTCGCCAAATCGGGCCGGCCCTTCAAGGACGTGATCCTCGAGATCTGCGAACTGGTCGACGGCCCGGTCAGCGCCGAAGTCACCGCCACGGAGACCGAAGAGATGCTCGACGAGGCCCGAGAATACGCCTCCTGGGCCAACAACGTGATCATCAAACTGCCGTTGACCCCGGATGGGCTCAACGCCTGCAATACGCTGACCGACGAGGGCATCGGCACCAACGTCACGCTGTGCTTCTCGGCGAATCAGGCTCTTCTGGCAGCCCGTGCCGGCGCCAGCTTCATCAGCCCCTTTGTGGGCCGGCTCGACGACATCGGCCACGACGGCATGGACGTCGTCGACGAGATTGTCACCGCCTATGACCACTACGACAACATCGACACCGAGGTGCTCGTCGCCTCCGTGCGCCATCCCCGCCACGTCACCGAGGCGGCACTGATGGGCGCCGACGTGGCCACTGTTCCCCCTTCGGTGATCGAGCAGATGTTCCAGCATCCGAAAACGGATCTGGGACTTGAGAAGTTTCTCGCCGACTGGGAGAGCGTTCCCGGCTCGGAGTAAACCGTTTTTCCAACCACCGGGGCCACCCCGGTGAGGACCACCGACGTGATTCTGAAACTGCTGGCGCTGTTCACCATCGTCCCGCTGATCGAGCTGGCGCTTCTGATCCCGCTGGGCATCCAGATCGGGCTGTGGCCCACCATCGGGCTGGTGCTGGGTACGGCCATCCTCGGGGCGGTGCTCGGCAAACTTGAGGGCGCCCGCGCCTGGGCTCGCATCCAACAGGACCTCAAAGAGGCCCGGATCCCCGGCGACAGCCTGCTCGACGGGCTGGCGGTCTTGATCGCCGGGGTCTTTTTGGTCACACCGGGGGTGTTGACCGACATCGTCGCCATCGGATTGCTGATCCCGCCGGTGCGAGCCCCCATTCGTGCCTATGCCCGCAAGAAGTTCAAGAAGATGATCGACACCGGTCAGGTCGGTGTGGTCTCTGGGCCCGGGTTTTCTCCCTTCGACGCCGCCGGGCCCACCACCGGCGACGATGCATCCTCCCCTGATGCAGCGCGGCCCTATCAGCGCTCGCCCTTCGACGCTCAGGACGACGTCATCGACGTCACCCCGGGCGACGAGTCCGACGACGATGCCCAGCAACACCAGCCGGCTCACAGCCACCACCGAGATCAGGCACAGGGCTGAGCGAATTATTGGTTCCGCCCCCTTGCTTACGCCGGCGGTTCTGCCCTAACTTGCCGCTGAATCTCGCGTAGGCGGGCGCCTGTTCGCCCCGCTCCCACTTCCATTGTATCTTGCGAAGCTACCATGTTGATTGATCTGCACGCCAAGACCCACTTCTCCGACGGTGTCTCCATCAAGCCCCGCCGGCTCTTCGAGCGAGCCAGCAATGCCGGGCTCGACGGCATCGCGATCTGCGAAACCCTCTCGACAGCCCGGTGCAAGCGGGTGATCGAAATCGCGGAAGATGATTTCCCGGATCTGACCGTGTTCGTCGGTGTGGAGATTCCCACCGACCGCGGCATGCTGGTCGGGTTGGCCCCCGACATCGACGACTTTTATCTCAACGAGGAATGGGCCTGGTTGACCCAGAGCGGCAAACCGGCGGCGAAGGCGGTGGCCGGATTGTTCGATGACATCGGTGGCGTGGTCATCGCCGCCCGGCCCTTCGACCAGCAGATCGAGTTCAAGATGGGCGACTACATCTTCCAGCTCGATCGACTCGATGCGGTCGAGGTATACAGCCCGCGCGTCAGTCGCACGCAGAGCAATTTTGCACTGGAAGCGGCGACCTTCATGGACCTGGGCACCACCGGCGGAAGCGACCCCGGCGACGCCTCGTCGATCGGTCGCTACGCCACGTTTTTCGAAGAAGATATCCCCTCCCAGCGACTGCTCGTCGACGCGATGCGGGAATCCGAATTCTGGGCGGTGGAACTGGGGTCCTGAGCCCCGGGTCCTGAGCCCCGGGTCTTGAGTCTTGAGGGCTGGAGGGCTGCCTACGAGTCGATGGAAGCTTCCAGCTCGTCCCGTTCGGCGATGGCGCTCCGGCCTCCCGGCCCGGTACAGGCGAGCCCGGCCGCCCGGTTTGCAAACCGCACGATCTTCTCCAACTCCCATTCTTCCAGCACGCCCAGCGCCACCCCTCCCAGAAAGATATCGGCGGCTCCGGTCACGTCGACCAG
>SKMT01000344.1 GCA_007120915.1 Myxococcales bacterium
CAGGCTCAGATCCTCGGGGACTTCCCACTGCGCTTCGAAGTGACCGTCGTCGCCGACCTCGGTCGTCCCCAGCAGTTCACCCTGGCCGAAATCCCTTGCTCCTACCGGTAGCAACACCACTTCTACCGCTTGCCCATCTTCAGGCACCGGATCGACACGCCCTTCCAGTTGTACCGTCCCCCCGCGGTACACCTGCCCGTCCATCTCCAGCAGTTCCACCCGCCCTGCACGCCCGTCGGGCTGGTCGGGCCCCTCGCCCATTCCTGCAGCTTCTGTCGGCTCCGGCTGCGCCTCGAACTCGTCGTCGGTCTGCCCGGCGCCCAACTGCTGGGGCTGGCCAAATTCATCGCCCTGATCTGTGTCCAGTTGCCCCTGAAGCGGCGCCATCTCCTCTTCGTAGTTTTCGGGGCGGGGCAGCTCGTCATCGATGACCCCGTCATGGATGCGATCGGAGCGCAGATTCTGTGCCTGCACTTCGTCAGCCGCTCCTCCAAGGTCGATGCGCCGCCAGCCGTCACCGGGCCAGTTCACCTCCACGAAGGCGTGGGCTTCGTTGTAGACGTAGCGCGTCTCAAACCCCAGCGCCCGGGCGCTGATCATGAACGTGAGGCTGCGATGGCGGCACACTCCCACGCGCCGCTCGCTGATCTCGATGTACCGGTCTCGCCCTTCGGCGGTCTCCATTGCTCGTGACTCAAACCCGCGGTGATACTCCACCAACCGCTCCAACGCCTCCACCGGAGTGGCTTCGTCGCGGTCGATGCCGATGGAGTCGACGACCGCTGTGGCGTGTTCCTGCAGTTCTGAGTCGAGCCCCACCCCCGGTTCGAACTGCTCCCAGTGGACATCCCGGTCGAAGGGCCCGTCGAAGTATTGCCGAGGCGCCGCAACCTCCATGTTGATCCGCACCATCGCCCCCCCCTGTCCGGCGGCGACATAGAAGTTATCGGCCTGGTCGCGGAACACCTCCATCTCTATCTGGGGCTCCGATTCGATACTCAGCACCCGCTGGCTGGGCGCAACACTGGCGACGCGGTGGAATGCCCCGGGATCCAGGCGCACCAGAAACGTGCCCCAGAAGCGCTCTTCTCCCTGCTGAGCAGCTCCACCCACGGGCACCCGTTCATACCGGGGTGTGCCCAGCTCGGCGATGTAGTCGCCGGTTTCGGTGCGCGCGACCCGGTCCTGCACCCCGCCCCGTTTGAAGGGGATGACACTGGGCTGAAAGCTGGATTGATAGTCCAGTTGGTCCACCCGATCGGTCTGACCGTCGAGGCGAGTGGGAGCGTGGTGGTTGTCCATCGCCCCGTGGGGTGTGTCCACATCCCGGGCGCCCACCGGCCCGTCGGGTGTCCAGATCCACTCGCCGGACGACGGTGAAAGCCACAACCCGGGCGACTCCCCTGGTGCGCCATCGGGTCGTGTCGCCCGGTCCAGCTCGATCTCTTCGGTCGGTACTTCTGCGCCGGACTCACCCTCTTCGCCCCCCCACCGTTCGCTGTCGAGATACCGGTGGATCACCCGGTCCCCACGTTCCGATTGCTGCGAGTGCACCTGAAGCGCCACCACAACCGACAGGACCACCACCGCCCCCACTATCACCCGGTGATTCGTCGCACCCATCGTTCCTCGCCGATTACAGGTCCGGAATTCCGGTGGTCGTAAGCAACGCCCTCAGGTCTTCGTCGTCAAACCGAATCCCGGCGCCCACGAAGTAATCACGCCGGTCGGGGTTGATCACATCATCGACTCCACCCGCCAGGTAGGCAAAGGTCAGAAATTTGTAGGTGCCGTAGGAGCGTAGCCGCGGGTTTTCAGCGGCCGTGAAGTCAAACAGGTCGGTGGTGATGTGCAACTGCTGGTCCTCCAGCAGGCTCAGCTCCGCGCCGACACCACCGGAGCTTTCGATGATTCCAAACCGCCCACCCACGCGCGCCCAGTCGGTGGCCTGGAACGACCGGCCCATGATCAGGCTAAACTTGAAGTCGTCCGTCGTCTTCGTGCGCGTCTCCTGGTACATCGGGTCGTCGGCTCCGGCGTCGGTGGTGGCCACCCGCTCGGTCTCCACGGTGGTGGTCCCCCGGAAGTCGTCGACGAATTCAAACAGGTAGTACTTGTCGTCGTCGGGCTGAAGCCGAAGCCCGAACACGTTTTTGAGCTGCTGGCTCGCCAGATGATACTCACTTCGCAGCTCCACAATGGTACGCAGACGGGTCAGCCGGTGCAGAAAGTCGCTGCTGTCCTCCAGAATCTGCTCCGAGTGGTGGGCGATCGCCGGGTTGTTGACCAGCTCCCCGAACGTGCCCTGACCTTCGTTGACCTTCTCGGTGATGTCCTGGACGTTCTGCATGCTGTAGTTAAACGAGTCCAGCGTGCGCTGCAGCCTCGACAACGTACCCTGAAGCGTTCCCAGCCCCGCCTGCACGTCCGTGGTGGACTGGCCGATAATAAACCGCACCTCTTCGACGATCGCTTCGGTGTCGCGCAAAATGGTGTCGATCGACTCCGAGCCGTGCCTGGTCAGCCGGCTGACGTCCTCGCTGATCTGGGTGGCGTCGACGACGAGCCGGTCGATCTGTTCGGTATTAGTGTCCACGAAGTGGTTGAGCGTCTGCAGCATGTCCCGAAGATCGTTGACCATCTGCTGGATGACCTGCTGGGCCTCCTCGCCTCCGAAGACCGTGGCCAGCGAGCGGGTGACCTCCTGGATGTCCTTGGTGATCTCGTTGAGCCGGTCGAACATCTCGTCCATGCCCACGTCGGCGACCACGTTGTGGATGGTGTCGCCCGATTCGAGCTTCCGACCCTCCGTTCCGGGGGTGACCTCAAGGTGAAAATCACCGATCATACTGGCCTGGCGCTTCTTGACGGCCGCCCCGTTGACCCAGGTGCCGTTCTCCTCGACCCCTTCGTACAGCGTGACGTCGCTGCGCACTGACAGCTCCACCCGGGCTTTTTCGCCCACCAGCTCAATCCTTTCGATCTGACCGACCGGCACCCCCGCCATGTGGATGCGCGAGCGTACCGCCAGTCCCGTCACGTCGTCGAAATAGGCGTAATACGTCGCCCGATCGGTGTCGGCGCGAAAATCGTCAGACAGCACCATCATCATCGACACCGCCGCGGCGATCCCCGCAATCACCAACACCCCCACCTTCAGTGGTGTGAATACATCGCTGAAACTCATACCTGGCGTTCCTTCACAGGGTCTTGACCGTTAGTTCTCGTCACAACGACCACATCATTGTGGTCATCAAATAGTCAGATAGCAAAATTAACACGCTGGCCATCACCACCGACGACGTCGTCGCCTCCCCCACACCCTTCGCTCCGCCGGAGGCATAATACCCTTTATAGCATCCAACCAGCCCGATGATCAGCCCAAACACACCGGCTTTGATGGTGCTGAACAGAAAGTCCTGGGCTGTAACAAATCGTGTGATGTGGTGGATAAAGATACCGGGGTCGGAGTTCAGATAGTGAACCGACAACCCATAGGCGGCGCCGATGCCCACGAAGTTGAACAGCATATTCAGCACAGGCAGCATCAACACCGTGGCCACCACCCGGGGCATCACCAGGTATTGCACCGGATTGACCGCCATCACCGCCATCGCATCAATCTGCTCGGTGACGCGCATCGTGCCCAGCTCGGTGGTCATCGAACTGCCCGTACGCCCTGCGACCATCAGCCCCGTAAACACCGGCCCCAACTCTCGAAGCAGACTCACCGCCACCGTCGCCCCCACCAGCGTCTCGGCATTGAACAGCCGAAATGCGTAGTCCGACTGATAGGCCAGCACCAGCCCGGCGAACAGACCGGTCAACAGCACGATGGGCAGACTTCCGATGCCCACCGACTCCAGATTCTGGAAGATCACCCGCAACCGATAGGGAGGCCGAAACGCCCAGAGCACCGTCTGCACCAGAAGCGTAACCAACCGGCCCAGCTCCTCGATCAGACCCAGGGCGTAATCTCCCACCCGCTCTATGGCCCGTTTCAACTTCTTGAACATACCATCCCATCAGTCGTGCTCGACAGGTCGTACCACCGTACCAACCGCCCGGATACCACAACTCGCACAGCAACGCTAAAAAACCACCGCCACCCAGCACCCAGCACCCAGCACCCAGCCCCAAGCACCCAGCACCCAGCACCCAGAGCCTAGCGCCCAGCGCCTAACACTACCGCCGACGCATCAGGATGGTCGCCTTCAACGCATCGACATCGGCCTCCTCGACGACACTTCCGGCGTGCGGAAGCTCTTCGATGCGCTCGTCGATGCAACCGCGAAGTCGCCCCGTCTGCATGGTATCCATCAGAAATTTCGGCGATCCGAAGCCCGCCTCTCCCACGGACACCTCCAGCACAACCGCGCCCTGAAGTGAAGCGTTCGTCGACAGCGCCTGGATATAACAGGGGTACAGCGTCTGCTCCATGGACCGCACCAGTTGCTCGGTTACCGCTTCCAGCTCTTCTGTCGACTCGACGTCATGCTCCCAGCTTTTGCCCTCCGGGCGCCACTGCAGGTGGCTGATTTCGACCTCCGGGATCTGCTCACCATCCACGCCGTCGGGCCGGTTCTGGTGGGTGAGCATCCAGCGGTGGCCCTGGCGAGTCTGGTAGTTGGCGATAATCTTTCCCCCCTCTTCACTGCCACGCTCTCGGTCGACCAGGCGCACATACAGCAGGTCTACGTGCAGTTCGGGGTCCGGCTGTGCGCCGTCGCCATCGGTACAAAACTCCAACTCGTAGTCCTCGCGCGCCGCCGGGGTAAATCCGATGCGCGCCTGCACAGTGCCCATCCGGATCTTGGCCATCAGGTCGTGTGCACGCTGTTCATCGACGTCGAACCGCGGCATCGTCGGGTTGCGAAGCCGAATCAACGGGCCCCCGCCGGGAGGTCGGTATCCGGCAAAACCACTGAGCGTGAGCAGCCCGCTGACCCGGTCGTAGTCCATCAGGTCTTCGTCCAACTCCGGCAGCGCCACCTCGTAGACCTGGTGGACCGCCCGACGCCGCTGCTGATGGTATTCGCGCTGCTTTTCGACGTCGTCCGACTCCACCGTCGGCGCCCCCAGAGCGCACAATTCATCCAGTTCTTCGACCGTCTCCACCGTGGTGACGGCCCCGGCCTGTACGGTGAACATCACCATCACCAACGAAGCCATTGCCCCGGCCACCAGCCCCCATCGGCTGTGGCTGATCGCATCGTTCACAGCAGCCCCTCGATGATCCGCCGCACCTGTGGCTTGCTCCAGTCCCGATCCCCGGCGAACCGGGCGACGATTCGCCCGTCTCGGTCGATGATGTAGGTCTCCGGCAGCAACTCCGTGCCGTAGCGGTGCATCGTCGACTCCGTCTCGTCGAGCAGCACCGTCATCGCGCTTCGCTCCCCCGGAAGAAACGACGCCATAAACCGATCGACATCCTCCCAGCCGGCGTCCACACTCACCGCCACCATCACCATCCCACGGTCTTCGTACTGGCGTACCAGCGATTCCATGCTCGGCATTTCTTCACGGCATGGTTCACAAAAGCTGGCCCAGAAATTCAGAAACACCACCTGACCGCGGTACTGCGACAGGTTGTGCACTTGCCCCTGGCGGTCGGCCAGCTCGAACTCTTCGGCGGGCCGATCCACCCACTGCCCGTCGAGCTGTTCGATGGCATCCATCGTGCGTGCGTCGTCACCGAACTCCCAGGGCACCATCACCACGGTGACCACGGCGACCACCAGAACCGCCAGTATTGCTGTGGGAATGCGTCGATCCACCATATTCGTCTACCAGTTATCTCGAAGACTTCGCACACACCGAAACAGCGCTTCCGCATCCGTTTCGGACTCCTCTTTTGCCTGCTGCAACTGTTTGGGAAACCGCTGTTCGAGCGCCTCACCAAGTTTCGGGTCGTCAAAGCGCATAAACGCGTTGTAGGCGCGCTCCCGGCCCAGCGTCGTCTTCATCAGACGGCCGCTGTCGCGGGCTCTCTTCGCCTCCTTTAACACGCTTTCGGTTTCAGGATGTTCCGGCTCGATGCTCAACAGAAACTCCGCGTTGCGCACCGCGTAGTCGTGTCCCGGGTAAAATACCGTCTCCGGGGGCAGCTTTCGCAGCACGTCGCGAAAGGTCTCGAACAGCACCTTCGGGTCGCCTCCGAATCGGCAGTTGCCCGCCCCGCCCACGAAAATGGTATCGCCGCTAAACAGATGATGTTCGTGACGGAAGCTGACATGTCCCGGGGTGTGGCCCGGCGTCTCCAGCACCTGAAGCTCAATCTCTCCGACTGCCACCGTATCGCCACCGGCGACCGTCCGATCGACACCTCGCTCATCGGAACCGTCAAAGCGCGCATTGATCGCATCGGCATCGCCCTCTCCGGCGATGACCCGGGCGTCGGGAAACTCGGTGAGCACCCGCTGGTTGCCTCCGATGTGATCGGGGTGCGAATGGGTGTTGAGCACCACCTTCAACTCCCAGCCGCGCCGACGCACCTGGTCGACCGTCTGCTTGCCGTCGATCGGATCGACCACCGCCGCCCGGCCCTGCTCGTCGGCAAACAGACAGAAGTAATTATCACTGACATCGCTGTTGATGATCTCCAAATTCATGCCGTCCTCCCGAGAAACCAGTGCTCGATGGTCTTCGTTAACCGTATCACCGGATTGGCTGTATGGCGCAACGCCTCCAGCCGGCGCGTCCTTCTGATCAGTTGGCGCCGTCGCCGGGGATTCAATCCACCGGTGCGCACAAACACCTCCAGTCCGTCACGCCGAGCCCAGCGCGCCAACCACTTCGGCCACTCTGCCCACCCGACTGGATACCGCTCCAGCCCGGCGATGACAATTGTCCCGACGCCGGGACCGTCATCCAACAGCGTATCCACCACCGCCTCGATCACCTCCGGCCCCTCCGCCTTCGTCCACCACAACCCCGGCCCCGCCACCGGCTTGGTCGGCTCAAACACTACCGCTTCCGACGGAATGGACTCGTCGAACCTGACCGTCTTCACCTCCTTGTTGTCCCTTCTTATCACCATGGTTGTGCTCCCGGAGCTAAACGCTGTCGTCTCTTTCCCACGCTTGCGTCACAAGCATGGGAGCTGTCTGCCGGCACTCCCCCTGTATCTATTGTCGACATTTTCAGCCCCGATGTTTCGTCTCCCCTTCAAATTTCCGTAAGACAACTCGGTCTCTTCGCCGCGCCAGGCGCCAAAACTACGCCGACCACAAAACCGACCTTACGGCAAAAACAAAGGCCGAACCGCCGGTTAACACACCGCAAAGACCGACATCTATCGCGGCCACAGCCCAACCGGTACTCAATTGCATTCGCCGATCACGCCGTGTTACGATCGCGCCGACTTTCACGGCAGCAATGACGTCGTTCTGACCGGACCACACCCTCCATGAGTTCCCACCCGTTGTTCACTGTTCGTATCTGCGCCACCACCCTGTTGACACTTCTTGTTGTGGCCGGGTGCTCTCTCGACTTTGACCAGTTTGAGACGGAGTCCGAAGCAGTGCCACCGGACGCCGGACAGGATGTCGCCGATGATGTGCCCGACGCCGATGTCATCGACCCCGAGCCGGGCGGGATCGGCGCGAGCTGCGACGAAGACGAAGAATGCAAAGATGACGCGTTCTGCAAGGGCTCGATGTGTGTGAGCGACTGTGACGATGATGCCGGTGGTTGCCCGCAGACCGCCGGGTGCTATCAGGTGGGACACCGCCACCTCTGTCTTCCCGACTGTCTGGACACCCACACCTGCGATCACCACGACAACGATGAGCTAAGCTGCGGCTACGTCGTCGAAACCGACGACTTCGGTTCTTCGCCTCACCAACTGAAGCGCGCCTGCGTGACCGACTCGGCGGACGACGGGGTCTTCGACGGCATCGACAACTGCCCCGGCGAGGCGAATGCACCCCAGACCGACAGTACCGGCGACGGCGTCGGCGATGCCTGTGCTGACGAACCGCTGTGCCATAGCGACGCCTCCGGCGGGGTGCTCGACTTCGACAGCGTCGATTTTCCCGCCGCCGATTTCACCATCCCCGCCACCGCCGACGGCCGTTGGCTGCCCGTCGTGGGCACCGTCGACGCCGATGATAATCCCCACAGCCCCCTGGCGGTTCTGGATCGACACACCGGAGATTGGCACGAATACGAACCGCTCGAATTTCCCGGCCCCACACGCTTTGTCGTCGAATCCAACCTCGGCGGTTTTGCCATCAGCCCCGGCGAAACAGACGACGTTTCCGACGGCCAGTGGGCCATGTTTTCCCCCGCTGCAGATATCTCGTACGGTCCTTCCTTCTCACCGCCCTCGGGCTCAAGCGACCTCGCTCCGGTCGCTCCGATCCGATTTCCCAACGGCGAAACCCTGCAATTGGCGTTCAACGAGTCCAGCGTGATGGATACTGACATACTCAGTCTGCAGTTGATCGAGCTGGACGGCGAACTCGATTACGCCGGCTCTCTTTTCGCCGGCTCGCTATCAAGCACAAATGCAGAACCCACCGAATTCGACGACTTCGGCGCTGACAACGTCCACCCGCTGCGCCACCCCGACGGCACCATCTCCGTGGCAATGTGGTATCCCGATGACAACGATCTGTATCTCATCGATCTCACCACTCCTGTGTCTTCGCCATACACCGCTGCCGAACTCCATCAACTGAGCGTCCCCGGCGAAGTGGAAATCGCTAACGGCGACGATGGCAATGGCGACGATGGCAATGGCGACGATGGCAATGGCGACGATGGCAATGGCGACGATGGCAATGGCGACGATGGCAATGGCGACGACACCGAAGACCTGTCGGACTTCGATCCGGTCTTCGTGACCGCTCCCGGCGGCCAGATTTATGCCTTCGACCGCAACGACGGGCGGGCCGGCCGCTTCCTGGCCGAACGCCACGAGGACGCCGAAGAGGATGCGTCGGCGCTGTTCGAACGCGACTACAACGACTTCGAGCGGCTTCCCGAGTACGACCTGGACGACTTCTCGGAGTTTGCCGAGCCCACCGTCTACGGACTTCCCGACGCCCGCGGGTTCGGCATCACCGGCTTTGCCGCCGACGAAGAGGGTGAACCCACTGGCGAGTTGATGGTCCGAGAGTTGTATTTCGACTGCCACCCCGTCACCTCTCAGGTCGACACCGCCGGCGACGGGATCGGCGAATTCGTCGACAACTGCCCAGGCATCGAAAACGCCGACCAGCAGGATCTGGATGGTGACGGTTGGGGCGACGCCTGCGACCCCGACATCGACGGCGACGGCATCCCCAATGAAGAAGACTACATCGTCGTCGATGATGGTGGTGATGACAACGGCGACAACGGTGACAACGGTGACAACGGCGACAACGGCGATGACGACGACAACATCATCGACACCTCCTACGACAGCAACAACCGCGGTGTGCCCAACGACGAGGACGATGACATCGACGGCGACGGCATCCCCAACCGTTACGACCCCTTCCCGCTGGACTCCTCCAATGACGGAACCCCCAATCTGTGGACCGATGACGCCAGCGCAAACCTGTTTGCCGACGACCAGCTTCGCGACGAACAGCTCGACCCCTACTACTTCTTCAGCCTCCCGGTGAACCACCAGTTCGTCTACCTGACCGAAGACGACAGCGGGCAGCGAACCCTACACCGCGGTTCCATCACCGACCCCGATCTGTCCGAAACCCTGCAACTGCCGGGCGAAGTCAACCCCCACCGGCTTACCCTCGCAGATGAGTCGACGTTGCTCTTTTTTGACGGTCCCCCCGACGACACGGACCGCATCCTCAGTTATGACCTGGAAGAAGAAGCCGTCGACATCGACATCGAGCTTCACGAAGGCGGCGAAGCACTGGCGATGCGCTCGCTGTCCTGGTTGCAGCGCGAAGATGGCATCTTCGCGACCATCGTCCACGAAGATCCCGACGGGGATCACTGGATGATCTCCGAGTTGCGCGAGACCACCGGGGGCCACGACCGCGACTATACTCATTTGCAGTCGGTCAACGACAGCTTCGACCACGTCTGGCATGCCCATATCCACGAGGACGACGGGGAAGACGTGCTGTTTTTCATCGCTTCCCAGTCCGACTGCCGGGAATGTGGTGCCGCCTACTATTACCACATCGACGACGGTCAACTGGTGCTTCTCGACAACCTCGGCACTAACCTGGACCCGGTGTTCACCCACACCGACTCTATCGCAGTGGGCACCAACACCGACGGTGGCGACGCTCAGGTTCAATACCTCCAGCTCGGCGATACCAGCCCGGCGTCCACCATCGAGACGGACTCACGATTCGACGGGCTCTATTACTTCGGGTTCAACAGCTTCGACATCACACCGCAATACGGTGCAGTTGGCGGTACTCCAGCAATGCTTCAGAGCAGCAGCCGCCGCGGCCAGAGCCCCGACATCTGGATGTACCTGCCCCAGTTCTCCGAACCCGACGATGCCTGGCAGCTGGTGCGCGCGTACGAGGCATCGATCGTCGAATTGATCTGGCCCTGACACCGCAACATCGCGCCCCGTGGTCTGGCACCGAACGCCGTGTTATGATATGTGCGCCACCGGCGGTACATCGCTTTCTAACCGACGATAAACTGATTTCCTTGACGGCCGGATAGGCTCTTCAACGTCCTTTGGACGGCTTACACATGGCTCCGGATCTGCCCCAGAAATTTGGTTCATACACACTGCATGAACTGATCGCCCGTGGGGGCATGGCCGAAATCTACCGGGCGACCATGCCCGGCATCGGTGGCTTCGAAAAGACGGTGGCCATCAAGAAGATTCTCCCCCACCTGGCCGAAGACGAAGAATTCATCAGCATGCTCATCGATGAAGCCCGCATCATCGTGAGCATCGACCACTACAACATCGCCCAGGTCTATGATCTGGGCCGCATCGGCGACAGCTACTATATCGCCATGGAGTATATCCATGGCCCCGACCTCGCCCAGGTCATCAAGACCATGGCCAAACAGGGTCGTACCGTCCCCATCCCCCACGCCA
>SKMT01000320.1 GCA_007120915.1 Myxococcales bacterium
CCACCCCGTGTTCGAGCAGCCGAAGCTCCGGGCGGTGAGCTCGGGCCACGTCCTTGTAGACCTCCAACTCCGCCAGTGAACGGTCCGCATCTTCCGGTTGAAGCGCCGGCACGGCCACCGACCCACCGTCCATATCCGTCAGATACACCAGCGCCGATTCCGTCAGATCCGACAGCCGTGCGTTGTCCAGCAGCATCGTATCCAGCTCGGCATCGAAGATCTGGAGCCGGCGCAGATCAGAGGTGCTGAAGTCGGCCTCGCCGAACGCCCGGTCCTCCTCCATCTGTTCGAGATGATCGCGCACCATCGTGCCCCCTTCGTCGAGCAGGTCACCGAACGCGACCGCAAGCTGGCGACCGTAGTATGCCTGACGGGTGCGCTGCAGATGTTCGTGAATCGCCTGCTCCCGCTCCAGATCGGCGACATCCACCCCGATCTGGGCCAACTCACGAGCCGTGGAGATACGCCCGAAGGTGTAGATCGGCATCGACACCCGCGCTGTCTGGCGGAAGTAGGGCCCCAGATTGAAGGCGGTGATCTCGTCGATGTTGCGGTCGATCCGGGTCGGATCGGCATTGGCCGGTACCGGCGCAAGCTGGCTGTCCGTCTCCAGGGTTGGCCACCAGGCACGGTCGGCGCGCTCTCGTTGAGCATCGGCGTAATCTCGCCGCGCCTGGTGCTCGGCGAGAAGCGGTGCAAAATCACGCGCCTTGTTCAGAATCTCCTCCAGCTCGTACTCCTGAGATTCTTCGGCGCTGGCATCGGCGACGGGCAACAGCGCTGCTGCCAGCACCATCGCCGCGACGACCCACCATCTACTGCTGAGTGCTGTACTGCTCATTGGGGACCGACGTATTCGTAGTTAATCCTTGGTTTCTTGCGATCTTCGATTTCCGACAGCGACGAACCCACAGCCGCTTCGAACAGCCGTCCGATCAGTCCCATCCTCTCCTCCGGAGGATAGACCACATCCGGGTCGTCGATTCCTGCCTCTTCGGCCAACAGATCCACCACATCTTGAAAGGTGCCGACGTCATCGATCAGCCCGTGCTCGTAGGCCTGACGCCCGGTAAACACGCGTCCATCGGCTACCTCGGCGATCTCGTCGACCTCCTGGTCGCGGCACTCGGCGATGTGCTCGACGAACTGGTCGTGAATGTCGAAGACCATGTCCGAAAAGATCTCCTCGTCTTCCTCTTCGAAGGGACGAAACGGAGAGCCCGAATCTTTGAAATCGCCTGACTTGACGGTGTGAACCTCCAGGTCGATTCGATCGACGAGCCGCTCGACGTTGAAGAACTGTGTGATCACGCCGATGGAACCGGTGATGGTGCCGGCGTTGGCGACGATCGTATCCGAGCCGCAGGCTGCGTAGTAGCCGCCGCTGGCCGCCACGTTGCCCATCGACACCGCCAGCGGTTTCTCTTCGGCGGCCCGTTGGATCGCGTAGTACATCTCCTGGGAGGGAGCCACCGACCCACCACCGCTGTTGATGCGCACCAGGATTGCCTCCACACCGTCGTCGTCGACCCACCGGTCCAGATCGTCGACAAAGTCCTCGCTCTCGGCGATGACGCCCTCAATTTCCACGACACCGATGGTGTCCTCATCCTGACCGAGATCATCGGGGCCGAACACCGCCACGAGCACCCCGATAAAAATCAGCAACCCCACAAAAAGCGCGCCAAACACCACGATTAACGTGATAATACTTCGCTTCTTCATTTCCGTTCGTTCCTCCGCTGGTTCACTGAATCCGGGAACCTCATACCACGACGGTACAACGAGGGAAAACCGACACCGATGAGGCCACCGCGCTTCGCAACCGGACTCTCCCTCCAAATTGTTCCCTGGCCCAGCGGATTAGACGAACGAAGGGCCCACCTGCAGCGTGTCCACAGCCCAGGCCGACAGCGGCCCCATCAACACTGCCACCACCGCCAGCACAAACGCTGATACTGCCATTGTTGTCGGTACGTCCTGTACCGACGGTGTCTGGTCGTCACCGCTGCCCTTCACCAGCAGCACCAGCGCCCGTCCCGCATACAGCGCCGTCAGCACTGCCCCGGCTTCCACGACGAACCCCACCAGCGGCATCGAGGCCTGCTGTGCCGATTCGACGATTAGTGATTTTCCGGTGTAAGAACCGACAGACAGCACCCCCACCAGTGCCAGCGCACCCAGCGCGAACGCCGCGGTCGGCCCCCACAACCGTCTTCCCACTCCGCGCAGCGCTTCGAACCGATCGGTCCCGGCTGCCCTTCCGATCGCTCCTGCCGACAAGAACAGCGCCCCCTTCGCCACCGCGTGTGCCACCACGAATACCGCCGCCCCCGTCCACCCCATACTGGCGGCCTCGTCCACCGTCGCCGGCGCAAAGGCCACGAACAGAATGCCCAACTGCGCCACCGTGGAGTAGGCGACGAGCATCTTCAGCCGGTGTTGGCGAAACGCCTGAACACTGCCCCAGACCACAGCAATCACGCCTGCGGCGGCCAACGCCATCGCCGCCGCATCGGTGTCGACCACCGCAAATACGTCGACCCACAGCCGCACCAGGATGTAAAACGTCGCCTTCACCACCAGCGCCGACAACACGGCGCTGACCGGTGCCGGTGCATTCGCGTGCGCGGCGGGCAACCAGAAGTGAAGCGGCACCAGCGCCGTCTTCAGCACCAACCCCACCGTCATCACCGCCAGCGCCACCTGGGAGGCCGGCGTCGAGCCGACCACCAGGCTCAACTGCTCCATGTCGACCACACCCCACCCGGCGTACAACAGCGCTACACCCAGCAGATAGAGCATCGAACCGACCAGCGTCACGAACAGATACCGCATCGCCGCGCCCAGCGCCCCGCGCCCCGCCAACGCCACCAGCGCCACCGCCCCCAGCCCCATCACCTCCATCGCCACGTACAGG
>SKMT01000093.1 GCA_007120915.1 Myxococcales bacterium
GCCTCGCGGGCGCGGCGCTCATCGTCGACGACCAGCACCCGCACCGATTGAGCATCTACCGCATCGCCGTCGAGTTGCTGGACTGATTGTTGAACCGTCTGCGTCATTGTTACTCTCTTTAGGTTACACCGGGCGGGGCAGATACACCGTAAAGGTGGTGCCGTTGCCGCGATGACTCATCACGTCGATCGATCCGTCGTGTGCTTCCACAATCTTGCGCGCAATTGCCAACCCGATGCCCGTGCCGGCTGTCTTGGTGGTGTAGAAGAGATCAAAAATCTGGTGGGTCTTCGCCGGAGCCATCCCGATGCCGTCATCCGAGAATTCGACGACCACCCCTTCGTCTTTGCCCTCGATTTCAACGCCGATGGTTCCACCCTCGGGCATCGCCTCCATCGCATTGGTCAGCAGGTTCACAAACACCTGGTTGAGCCGATTCGGATCACATTGAAGTTCCACATCACCACGAACGCTCACCTCCATGTCTACGTCCCCAGCGTCTAAGGTCAACTGGTGGGACTGGCGAATCTCGTCGAACAACTCCCGAAGATCGACGGGAATCCGTTCGATGTCCACCGGCTTGGCAAAGTCCAGAATCTCGGAGTTCATCTGCTTGATGCGCCGCAGCTCCGTGTTCATCGCGTCGAACACAGGCTCGAAGGTGTCCACATCGACGTTCTTGGCCCGAAGTTTGCGCTCCAGAAGGGTCATCTGCAGCGCAATCGAATTCAGCGGGTTGCGCACCTCGTGGGCCAGTCCCGTCGCCAGCGCCGCCGGGATTTCGAGCTTCTGCTGCATCAGCTCATCCCAGTAGGACTGAACCATGATCGTCAGCTCGATGTCCAGAATCTTCTCCACACTGGCCACCGCTGACGCCGGCAGATGCTGCGGGTCGTCATCGAGTGTCTCCACAATTTCTTCGCAAACCTCATCGCACAAGATCTCGAGGAACTGCGTACGAATCAGGTTCATCGCCCCGAACATAAACTGCGGCAAAAGTCCCACGTCCACATGGGCCTGGCCGATGCGCTTTCGCTTCTGGAAGTATTTCTGGTCATAGGGGCCGGTGAACACGCCCTGCAGCCAGCCTTGCAGCGATGTACGAAGTCGCTTGATCTGTTCCGGGCCGGTAAACACCCCCCGGGCGCGAGGATGCTGCATCAGCCGGTCGTAAAACTGGCGGACAATAGCATTGAAATATGGCTCCACCGTGGGGTGAAGCTGGCGCAACCGACGAGCGTCGTCGTCGTTGAATCCGACGTACGACTTGATTTCGTCGAACAAATTCATCGCAGCTCCTGAACATGCAGGGACGTTTCGGATGGCCGAAAGGTCGATCGGCGGGACATCAATAGCACTTTCGGCAAACATTCCTGCACTGGGTGAGCAAAACCGATGCCAACCTGGCGCAACTGTCGGACAATCCATCCAATTCACACCGCCTCATCAGACAATCATCGCCGTTGACGGCACCATTGCACAACCATTGGGGGGTGGCTCCGTGGTGACGATTCGTCGCCCCACCCCCTCATGACTGCTCCGCGAAGGCAACGGCTATACGCAAAGTTTGCACCACTTGCTGTTCGGGCGCAAATTTTGCGACCGGTCGTACAACGGCGATGAGACCGGCAGTGTTCCCTATATGGGGAAATAACCGAAACGAAAATTTTGCGCTGCCCCAGTCCTGCTGCGGGCAAACAGGGGCGGACGACGGGACCGGCAAAAAAAGAACCGCCAAAAACCCCACGATGGCACATCCCTTGCTCTACTGATGGGGTGCGACACGCCGGGTTCGGCACGCCAATTCTTATTTTGCCCACCGCTTAGCTTTCAGGAGTCTCTCATGGCCGCCCCCATCACACACAATCGGTCCCGCCCCGTATTCTCCCCCGCCAATGAAGATACCTCTTCGCAGATCAATCCGTTGGCCAAGATGCGCGGTCACTCCCGGGGCGCTGCCCAGCTTCGCTCCGACTCACTGGGCACGTACATGAGCCAGCTTCGCCGCGTGGAAGTACTCTCCCGCGAAGAACAGGACGAGCTCGCCCGCGCCTTCGTCGAGAATGGCGATGAAGAGGCCGGCAAGACCCTGATCTGGACCAACCTGCGGCTGGTGGTCAACATCGCCCGCGACTTCCACCGCTCCTCCCAGCAGCTCATGGAGCTGATCCAGGCCGGCAACCTCGGCCTCGCCGAAGCGCTGGTGCGATTCGATCCGGAACGGGGCACGCCCTTCATCGGCTACGCCCAGTTCTGGATTCGAGCCATGATCCTCAATCACCTGTTGAACCTGACCCACCCGGTGCGCCTGGGCAGCTCCCGGGACTCGCGCAAGTTGTTCTTCAACCTCAAAAAAGCGCGCCGCGCTGTCATCGCTCAGGGGCTGGAGCCGACCCCGGAGAACGTCGCCGACTATCTGGACGTCGACGTCAAAGAGGCATCGCGAGTGGGCAATCTGATGGACTCCGGCGCCGTATACCTGGACGCTCCCCGCTACGACGATGACGACTCCCCGTCGTATGTGGACTATCTGCAAGACGACACCACCAGCCCCGACGAAGAGGTGGGCGACCGGCTGTTTCGCGAAAAACTGCACCAGCTCGCCAAAGAATTCGCCGACAACCTGCCCGACGAACGGCGCAAGACCATCTGGCGCGAGCGCATGATCGCCGTGGAGCCACGCTATCTCAAAGACCTGGGCGCTCAGTACGGCGTTTCCAAGGAGCGCATCCGCCAGATCGAGTCCGGCATCCGACGCAAATTTCGCGCCTACCTGCAGCAGCACCTGGGCGACGAGATCTTCGAGTATCTCAAGGGTTGATCGGTCTCACGACCTCACGACCCGCCGGTGGGCTACTGCCACCAGGTGGTCGTTCTTCTCGCCGAGGACAATGGCCCACCGGCTGGTATCGGCCCC
>SKMT01000147.1 GCA_007120915.1 Myxococcales bacterium
AGACCGAATGAACCGGTCGTATGCCGGGCAATAATGGAAATGCAGTTCCACACCAGGTGCCAGACGGCAGCAAACCAGAACAGATCACAGTCTTCGCGACACTGCATGAAACCAGAAGAGGTCACGGTCTTCGCGGTTTCGCTTCATCTTCGCGAGCTCTTCAGCGTTTCGCGTCCAGTTTTCGCGGCCAGCGTTCATTTTTCGTGGTCCGCGGGCCCTCCGCGTTTCGCGACGCACCGTCCCAGCGCTTCGCGTTCCGTGCCTCAGCGTTCCGCGAACAGCGCCTTCGCGTTCCGCGCTTCGTGTCCCGCGTTTGTGCTTCCGCGTCAGCAGACTACGTCCTCGCAGAAGAGCCGCACCCAATCGGGAATCCGACGAAGTTGGTGCTTCTCACCGTTGAGTAGAACGCTACGGCCGATACTAGGGATGGCATCGTCACCAGTGCCGCGGTTATGATGCGTGGGAATGTAGTTGCGTTATCTGGAACACGAGGAGACCATGGACGAAGAACTGCCGCGTGAAGTGGTCGGGGTTGGGCTGGATCATCCGAGCAACCCGATCAATGTGGGCGCCGTGCTGCGGGCGGCCGGGATCTACGGGGCGGATCTGGTGGCGACCAGCGGACGACACCACGACCCGAAGGCGCCCACCAACACCCATCGGGCCGAACGAGAGATTCCGTTTCTGACGGGGCTGGAGGATCTGTTCGATGCGGTGCCCTACGACTGCGCGCCAGTGGCGGTGGAGAAGCGCAAGGAGGCGGTGTCATTGCCGCTATATGAACATCCGCCGCGGGCGTTTTACATCTTCGGGGGCGAGGACCGCACGCTGGGGCCCCGCATCACCGATCGTTGCCGGGATGTGGTGGTGATTCCGGCGGGGATTCACAACCTGGCGGCGGCGGTGAATGTGGTGTTGTACGACCGGCGTGCGAAGCAGGTGCGGCAGATGGAGGGGGAGGTGTAAGCAAAAGGGGATGAGGGGATGGTGGAGATGGGGGGATCGATGCATGTCCCTTGGACATGTGCAGGATGGGAAGTAGGCGCCGGGGCGCGAGGGAAAACTTCTCAGATCTCGGATTTCGGATTCACTTTTGCTTTGAGTTCTACTTTCGTCATCGGACCAACGTGTGGCCCGTGGAGATTGCGCGAGACCCATCCGACAAAAGTAGAAGTGGAACTGAAAGTGAATCCGAAATCCGAGATCTGGAAAGTTTCGGTCTCCGGGGGCGCCGGCGACAGCGATGACAGCCACGCTTGCTCGCTTTGCTCGCCGCGCGGGGTGGGGATGTCATCGGCTCCAATGAGGCGATTGGGGGCTGAGGGGGAAGGTTGGCGGTGCTGTCGGTGGGGCGTAGGGTGCGTGGGAACGCGAGACGTTGGAGTATCAGAGGTTGGGTTGTGCGATGTCGAAACCGTTTTTGACTGCTCACTGGAAGAATTTGCTGAATCTGACCTATGAGGTGCCCCCACAGTTGTTGGAGTCGGAGTGTCCGACGGGGGGGGAGTTGGAGGTTCAGGAGGGGAAGAGTTTCGTCAGTGTTGTGGGATTCGACGCGGGTTCCCGGAGAGGAGACGGACGAGCACTTCTTTAAGGAGCATACCTGGGGGTTTGGCACCGGGCACAGTGGTGAGACGCAGCGGTATCGCGTCGACCACCCCCGTTGGGCGACCTACGGACTCAAATCCATAGAGATCGATATGGACTTCGAGATGCTGTACGGCGAGAAGTGGGCGTTTCTCAACGATGCTCAGCCGGTGCACCGGGTGTTCGCACAGGGGTCGGACGTGGCGGTGTACCCGGCGCAGCAGTTGTAAGGCTACACTCTAATCGAAAAGCTCGTCGGTTCGCTTCAGAAGTCTGGAGGCCCAGCCGCGGGCGATGGCATTTTCGGGCAGGGCGAGAAGCTCTTCGTCATCGGTGTTGATGACGGTGCGAAGCTCGGTCTGGAAGCCGTCGCGGTCGTCGTGGAAGGTCTTCAGGTGTACGGCGAGAAGTACCCGTGTCAGCAGGTAGTCGGGGGCGGAGTCGAGGCTGGTTTCGAAGGCCTGCAGGCTTGCTTCGGGGTTGCGGTTGAAGAGCCGATCGATGTGGCGGGTGCCCCAGTAGCGGTGGGCGGCGCCGAAGTGGGCTTCGGGGTTCAGTTCGGCGACGCGCTCCATGATGGTGTCGACCACCGGATTGAGTGACTGGGCGGTCGACTCGTTGCCTGTCTTCGCGCGCAGATGAAGGTGTTTTCCGTACCACAGAAGGGCGGTGGCTGCTTCGTCGTCAAATTCGGGAAAGTCCGCTTCGAAGGGTGCGCCGACGTCGACGGCGCGGCGGAAGTCGGGGGCGGTGATCTCAAGCGCCCGCGATGCGGCGTCGAGCCCGTCGTCGAGGGTGTCGCCCAGGTCGGTGTCGGCGGTGATGTCCGGGCCGTCGGCGAGATGGAATCGGGCGATGAAGTAGTGCGCCCGGGCGATCGACTCGTAGAGCGTGACCAGATCGTCGTCGGTCAGCTCATCGTCGGCCTCGTCGGCGACCTTCTCCCACAGTTCGATGGCCCGGGTGGCTTCGGCTTTGTCGCCTCGGTTGCTCCAGGCGGCTTCGGCCTCTTCGAGAAGATCTTCGAGCCGGTCATCCTCCGGGTCGGCCTGTTCCGGAGTCTCGACGTGTTCTTCGTCGGCCGGGGCAGTGCGCGGGTCGCAGGCGACCGGCGCGAGCAGTAACAGGGCGAGCAGGGGGGCGATGCGTCGGAACGTGGGAGTCATGATGTCTCGGGGGAGGAGAGGAGCCACAGGGGGATTGTACCCGACAGGTGGGCAGAGCGGTCAACAGGGGTTTTGATTCCGGTGTCGGTCTCGATGTCGGTCTCGTGCTCGGTCTCGATGTCGGTCTCGTGCTCGGTCTCGATGTCGGTCTCG
>SKMT01000242.1 GCA_007120915.1 Myxococcales bacterium
CGTCGATATCGCCGGCGATGTACGCACCTAACGCCGGCTGGAAGCGCCGCTCGAACATCTCCATGCCTACCGCGACCTGGTCGCCAGCTCTTTCGCTGAGTTCGCGGTGGATCCGGTTCTGCACCTCGTGGTGCCACATCTGCCCGTGGCTCTCACCGACCACGATAAACTGTGCCGCTTCCAACTGATCGATCAATTCGTCAGCCGTCAGCCTCTCACCGGTTTCGACGTGCCAGATCCCCTCATCGAGTTTCTCGTCTTGTTGTGTCACGGACTCATCCTCTACGGGCTGGGCCGGCGCACAGCCCACAACGAGCAGGGCCACCACCGTCACCCACCAAATGTTTTGACGATGTGTCTGAAGGCTCATCGCACCAGTTCCTGTCCCGGAGGATCGTCTCCGGGACGAACAAACCCGGCGGTGTCCACCCGTACCATCGGATCTCCCCGGTACAAGCCCACCTCGCCGAGTGCGTATACGAAGTCGGCATCCGTGATGTCGTCGCCGAACCGCTGAAGCGTCATCCCTTCATCCATCTCAATGCGAACCCGCTGATCCTGGCGATGGTACAGATCAAACCGCGGCGGATCAGCTTCGGCCCTGGCATCGGCGACGGCGCCGAAGACCACCGCTCGTTGCCCCACCTTGGTGCGAAGCCTCGACGGCGCAGTATCCAGCCCCAGCTTCACCACTCCCGGCGTGGCCGAAAATCGCGCGCGAAACTCGTCGACCTGGTCGGCGCGCTGAACCCACTGGTCCATCCGCTCGTCGTAATCATCGTAGGCCGGGGCATCCGGCGCCCAGACTCCCCGTTCGTTGTCCTTCGCCTCCTGCTGCGCTTTCAGAAGTTCGTCGTGATACACAGCGCAGCGCCCGAAATTCTTGTAGTACGGCGTCATCCCCGCCCGCGCCGCCTCCACGTTGTAATTCAGCCAGTCGCCGTCGCCACCTTCGCGAACCCACAGGTACACCAGATGCCGGTTGAAATACCCCCGGGTGCGCTTCGACGACTCGTATTCGAGCCACACCTCATTGCCGTGTTTCTCGAAGAACTCTTCGGCCCAGTCCGTGGCCTTGTTTCCGTAGAGCGTACCGTAGCTGACCGGCTCGTCGGCCTCTTCGGTCTTGCCCGTCTGGTAGCTGTCCCAGTCGCGCTTCGCCTCCTGCAACTCGGGCCCCTCCAGCACTTCCTCGGTGTCGATACAGAGTGGTCGGATCGTATCGTCGTAGCCCACCGCCCGGAACGTATCTCCGTCGATGACCCCATCCTCCTCCCGCAACTCGGCGGGCTGGACCGGCCCCTGCGGCTCCAACTCGGCGAACGGATTGTCGGGCTGGTCCGCACCGTCGGCTGGCTCGTCGGTGTCACAGCCGGTCACAAGCATCACGGCGGTGATAGCTGCGGCTGCTACGTATCGGTTCATCACGACCTCAGTCGTCGTCATCCTGCTGCTGCTCGGTGGGCTCCATCTCCTCCATCTCCTCCGGATCCATCAGCCCTTGCAGCGCCCCGAACCGGGCTCCCGCCGACAGGTATACCCCGCCGGTCTGAAGCTGAACGGTGCCCAACTCGCGGTCGCCGGGAGCAGTATCGAGATCCATCTCTTCGGAGCGCGGATTGCCGGGCCACCAGTGATTCATCCCGACACGAAGATAGGCTGCGGCGTTGTCGGTAAAGTAGCGCCGCGCCTCCACGAAGGGCCGAAGCAGCGCCAGGGACATACGCACCTCTTCATCATCGACGTTCAATCCCATCCCGCCGATACCACCGGCGACGCCGATGGCCATGCCCCACTCGTCGTCACCGACCACATACGCCGGCTCCAGGCCCACGTACCAGCCCGACATCGACGGGTCCTGCTGCCAGGTGAACGTCGCACCGCCGAACATCGAGATGCGAAGGTTTTCGAGCACCTCCGACTCAATCGACAGCTCTACGTGCTGGGCGCCCAGCACATCCAGGGTATCGTGGTCGTTCGGCTCCAGGATGTAGGAGTCGAACCGATCCATACCGGTGAAGAAGAAGCCCGTCTCCACTCCGGCACCGAAGGTGGGAACGAAGGGCTCTTCGTCTTCTTCATCTTCCTCTTCTTCGTCCTCGTCGACCTCTTCTTCTTCAACCTCCGGTTCATCCGGGTCGACATCATCCCAGGGATCTTCGTCTTCCTGCTCGTCGGGCTGATCTACAGGCTCATCTTCCTGCTGTTCGGGCTCGTCGGCAGGCTCGTCGATTTCTTCGTCCTGCTGTTCGGGCTCGTCGGCCGGTTCGTCCGCTTCTTCGTCCTGCTGTTCGAGCTCGTCCTCTTGTTCGTCCTGCTGTTCGGGCTCGTCCTCTTGTTCGTCTGCCTGGTCTTCCTGCTCTTCGGGCTCGTCGACCTCCTCTTCTTCTTGTTCTTCCGGGTCGTCGAGCTCTTCATCCTGCTGTTCGGTGGCCTCAGCATCGGCCTGTTCGACCGCCTGTTCGACCTGATCTTCCGGATCTTCTTCGGCGACAGCCACTGCGCTGACGCCGAGAAATGCCGTCGTCAACGCCACCACGAGAAGTTTTGTTCTCAGTACAGTGTCCATGAATCACTCCAGGCAAAAATTTTCTACACAACATCAACGCAACACTCACCCGCATACAACTACATCGAAACGCTCAGAGATGAAACCGTCCCACGACCGCACACCCCCACGGCCTCACGACCTCACGCTCCAATCGACCATTCCGGGTTTCGCCACCGCCGTTCGATGGGCCAAAGGCGCCATCGCTGTTCATGTCGGGCGCTGAACAGCGCGCCCGAGAATGCTCGGGAGCCACGGTCGCGTTGCATATCGGTACCCGATCGTCGGTGTTGACAGCGACGTCACAGCTTACCGTATCCGGTAAAGGCACCCTGCGCGGTGGTAATCCGACCTCCTCGGTAGCACGACCTCACGACCTCATGACCTCACGACCTCATGACCTCACGACCTCTAGGCCTCATGACCTCCGTGCTCATGCCACCGCCATCTATGAGGGGCGTCTCCGGCTGAACTACGCCTCCGACTATCTAAGATTTCTGGGGAGTTTCAATTGACCCTTCGTGGCACACGACCCCACGACCCACTTTCTGGTAACACAACCAACCTATGGTAACATGAATCCAAGCTTGCCAAACGTACGATCTCGCTGATGCCTCGTGTGGGCGTGGTCGAACGTTGGGAGTTGGTCGGTTTTTTCGAGAAGGTCGGAGATGTACAGACACCACCACATTCTGGTGACCACCGCCGTCGTGGCGTGTCTGGTCGCCGCCGTCATCGCCCCCCGGGGCGCCGACGCCTCCGAGGGGTTTGAGCCCCGACAGTTCCACCCCATGCCGGATCAGTCCGTGAACTTCTTCGGCACCGCTTCTGCAAAGGTGCCCGACCACATGCAGTGGTCAGCGTCGCTGATGCTGGGCTACGGTCACAATCCGCTGGTCTGGCGCAACGAACAGGGCGAACGGGTCGACAGCCTGGTCGGCCACCAGACCAATGCTCATCTGATGGGAGCAGTGGGGCTGATCGACTGGTTTGAAATCGGGCTGGATCTTCCGCTGATCCTCACTCAGTCCGGCTCCTCGATCGACGGAGTCGACATCTCCGGGGCCGACGGTGGCGTCGGCCTCGGCGATCTGCGACTGGTGCCGAAGGCGCAACTGTTTTCGACGCGCGAGCACCCAGGCGACAGCGGCGTCGCCGCCGCGGTGCTCATCGATCTGCACCTGCCCACCGGCAACGCCGAACACCTCCAGGGTGGCGATTTCCGTGCCGGTCCCCGGCTGGCGTTCGACGCCGTACTCCAGGGGGTGCACCTGGGCGCCAATCTGGGCTATCGGTATCGGCCTGCCACGCAGGTGGGCAACCTGCAGGTACGCGACACCTTCGGATGGAACACCGGGATCGAAGTGCCAATCACCGATGATCTGCGCGCCACCGGGGAGCTGTTCGGCCGGCTGACCACCACCACCGACCAGATACGACGCCGCGAGTCACCCACCGAATTTTTGCTCGGCGGAAAGTACCGCCACGACGACCTGCTGTTTACGCTCGGCGGCGGCGCCGGGCTGGTCAATGGCTACGGCACCCCCGACTGGCGGCTGTTTGCCGGCGTCAGCTTCGCCACACCCTCCGAAGAACCACAGCCGCCCCCCGAGCCCGAACCGCAATGCCACATCGATACGGTCGAACAGGACTGCGAACAACCTGATGAGCCAGTGTGTGAAGACGATGTGCTCATCACCCACGCCGTCGAATGTCAGGACGGCGAATGCGTCCATATGTCCTCCAAACAGCCCTGCGCCGAAGACGAACACTGCGGCGAACGCGACGGTCAACCCGCCTGTGTGCCCCTTCCGGACTGCTTTGAAGACGCCGACTGCGACGAACCACCGGCGACGACCTGTGATGACGGAGTGCTCACCCATTACGTCGGCAAATGTCTCGACGGTGAGTGCGAATACGAACCACAAGAGACCTTCTGCGCCGAAGACGAGCAGTGTGGGCTCGAAGAAGGAAAACCCGCCTGTGTGCCCATCCCTGAGCGTGTGCAGGTAGAAGAGGAGCGGATCGAGATCAACGAAGTCATCCACTTTGAACTCGACTCCGCAGCCATCGACGAGCGCTCCCACGACCTGCTCAACGAAGTCGCCAGCGCGATGCACGACCACCCTGAAATCACACAGGTGCGCATCGAGGGCCACACCGATGACACCGGTGACCGCGACTACAACGTGCAGCTTTCCGAAGAGCGCGCCGAAGCGGTGCATGACTATCTCGTCGCCGCCGGCATCGACGACGATCGGCTCCATGCCGTCGGCCTCGGCCCCGACGAGCCCATCGCCGACAACGCCACCGCCGAGGGCCGCGAACAGAACCGCCGCGTCGAATTTCACATCGAACAACGGGAACCGCTCCCGGAGGAGTAAACGATGTCGACTGCAACCCCTACAGATTTGCCTGGCCGACTGACGGCCCTCGTCGCTGTCGCCGTGCTGGTGCTGATGGTCCCTGCCATCGCCGCCGCTCAGCAGACACCAAACACCCAGATCGACTCCAACACCACCGCCGACGACCTGGCCGATGCGCTCATCGACAGCTCCGGGCCCATCACCGTGACCAACGCCGAATTTACCGGCCACGCTGACGCCGCCGGCACCTTCACCGACGGCCCCTTCGGGATGGACGACGGCATCGCCATCTCCAACGGCGACGTCCACGACATGCCCTTCGACGAGGATGAATGGACCCTCTCTTCGACCGACCTCGGCGAACCGGGCCATCCGCTGTGCGATCAGTTAACCGACCCTGAGGACTCCCACGACGCCGCCATTCTGGAAGTGACCTTCGACGTCGACGGCACTGTCGACGGCATTCAGTTCGAATATACCGTCGGCTCCGACGAATACCCCGACTTCATCGGCCAGGGCTACAACGACGGCTTCGGGGTGTTTCTCGACCCCGAGGGGCTTCCCCAGGAAAACGTCGCCCTCGACACCAACGACGAACCGATCACCATCGACGGGCCCTTCTTCAGCAGCGGCACCGTCGTGGAGTGGCCTGACAACGAAATGAACTTCGAGGGCTCTACTCCGCTGCTGTCGACCCAGGCGCCAGTGTGGCCCGACAGCGAAGGAAACGTCGTCGAAATCGTGATCTGCGACGCGTTTGACGCCGTCTTCGACACCGCCGCGTTCATGTCGTCGATGGAACCCTGTTTCGGCGACTGCGACGGCACCTCCGTGTGTGGCAACGGCGTCGTCGAACCGGGTGAACAGTGCGACCTCAACGACTTCCACCCCGACTATGCCGACTGCCCCGACGGCTACGAGGGCGCCCCGATGTGCAACAACGACCCCGCCAACACCAACGGCGACGGCTCCTGTACCGTCGACCCCATCCCCGACGGCTGCACCAGCATCGATTACTGCGCCGACGACGACCTGAACAGTTGCCACGAAAACGCCGAATGTACCGACTTCCCCGGCGCCAACTACGAGTGCGACTGCCTCGACGGGTACGCCGGCGACGGCTTCGACTGCACCCTGGAAGTCAACATCGACGAACCCGAAGAGGGTAGTGTCACCAACGATCCCACCCCCACCTTCAGCGGCACCGGCGAACCCGGCGAAGAGGTCACCGTCTATGTGGACGGCGAAGAAGTCGGCACTGCCGAAGTCGACGAAGACGGTGAGTGGGAAGTCGAGCCCGACGACGACCTCGATGAGGGCGAAGTCACCGCCGAAGCCACCGATTCTAACAGCTCTGACGACGTCACCTTCGAGATCGATCTTACAGCACCGATGGTTGTGTGGACCTATCCCCAGGACGGCGACGTCTTCTCCGAAAGCCCCACCACCCTCGAAGGCGAGGCCGAGCCAGGCGCCGAAGTCGAGGTGTATGTCGACGGTGAATACATCGGCACCACCACTGCCGACGAAGACGGCAACTGGGCCGTCGATCTGGACGATGACCTCGACGACGGTGAATACGAAGCGGTCGCCGAGGCCACCGATGAAGCGGGCAACACCGCCGAAGACATCATCGATTTTGTCGTCGACACCACCGCCGAGTTGATCATCCTCCAGCCCGAAGAGGGCGACACGGTGCGTACCTCCACCCCCACCGTCACCGGTGAGGCCGAACCGGGAGCAGAGGTCGAAATCTATGTCGACGGCGAAAAGGTCGGCACCACCACCGCTGACGAAGATGGCAACTGGAGCTGGACTCCCGACGACGAGATGGACGACGGCGAAGTCACCGTCACCGCCCGCACCGATTCGCCCTCCGGTCAGCGCGAGGACGACGTCACCTTCGAGATCGACACCTCCACCACTGCCGTGGCCATCGAGTCGCCCGAAGACGGCGAGGTAACCAACGACAACCAGCCCCACATCTGCGGCAATGCCGCCCCCGGGGCGACCGTCGACATCTGGCTGGATGGCGAACACATCGGCACCACCACCGCCGACTCCAACGGCCAGTGGTGCTACCAGCCCACCGAACCACTCGACGACGGCGAAATCACCGCCGAAGCGGAAGCCGACGACGACGGCGTCATCACCGAAGACGACTCCTCGTTTACCATCGACACCGAAGCGCCCTTCTTGTTCGTCGAAACCCCCGACGACGGCGAAACGGTCCCCCCCGTCGGTGTCACCGCCATCGGAGAATCGGAGCCGGACACTGCCATCGACGTCTACATCGACGGCGAACACATCGGCGACACCACCACCGCCGGCGACGAAAGCTGGGATGTACCCCTTCACGAACTGACCCGCGGTGAAGAATACGAACTGCGCGCCACCTCCACCGACGAAGCGGGCAACACCACTGTGGTCGAGCACATCTTCTTCGTCGAAGACGGCTACATCAGCGGCGGCGGTCCCGCCTGCGCCAGCCCCGCACAACAGTCTCAGGCACCCTGGCTCATCTTCGCCGCACTGGCGCTGCTGGTACTGTTCGCAACACGCCCCGACAGGGCAATCACTGAAACAACCCCCGAATAACAATGCCCGAACGCTCGTCCTCCGAACCACCCTCCACTGGCAGCGACGCCGCAAGAGGCGACGAGATCGTCGAAGTTCCCGGCGGACGCAACAAGACCCTTCGCCGCGTCGCCATTGCTGCGGTCGTGTTGTCTGCGCTGCTCGGGCTAAGCTGGTGGCTGCTCGATGCTTCTGATCAGCCGCGCGACGACCTTCGCGCGAAGTATGACGTCGACGAACCACCGTTATCTCTTCTGTACTGGGAGGCTCGCCCACCCCACGGGGACATCGATATTTTCGGGATCACCTCTGCCGACACGGAAGTAACGCTGTTCGAACGGCGTGACCCCGTCCTCGGCAAGTTCGACCTTAAACGACTTGATCAGTCCTCCCACGGGGGCGATGAGCAGGCGCATCTGTTCTCACTTTCCGTCCCATCCGGATACGACGAAGCCGGCGACTGGGGTCGGCGGCTCTGGTTGAAGGTTCAGGGCGAGATCGACGGAACAAACGCCACTCGCTGGTATGAGTTTGAGTCAACGGGCCGGCAAGATGTCCGGATGCCCGAGGGCATCGATGGCTTCGAAGAGCAGACCGATGACTTCCTGCCCCCGCACCTTCTGACGCTGTATTCCCGCTGGCTCATTGACGAACCGGTCGACCAGATCCCGCCGAAGCTGACCATCGGCGATCTAACCGAGTATCCTCTTAATTCATCACCCTATGTCGAGAATCGATCCGCCTTGTCAACCAGGATGCTGTTGTGGCCCATCGCAGTCCACGGCGAGAAATCGACGCAGTGGCTTACCGTCGCCGCGATGCCTCTGGACAACGCGACTGAATCGGGCCCCCCCGCGGTGATGCGCGATATCTCGCTGGAGTTGATCGTCCGCCGTCCTGAACAACAACCAGCGTTGCGAAAACCAGACGCCGAGCACTGGGAAACCGACATCGAAATTGACACCGGTCCCCATGGCATCGGCATCTTCGAGTACCGCACTGATTTCGATGGCCACGGTCCGAAATCCCATCCACTTAACGCTCGCATCGACAAAGAGCATTGGTCCGCCCCCCAGGTGGTAAGTTTCAACAGTCTTCCACACCCCGGTGTGATGGTCGATCCACCGATAATCACCCCTGAGCAAGACACACTGTCGGTGAGCATGCCGACCCACAAAACTCCCGAGTTAGCCACTAAAAAGATCGACCGCATCGAGAGTCTCCTGCATCGCTCCCCGCGAATGATGGTCGCTCACTTCAACGACGAGCCCGTCGATTTGGTGCATCAGTTCGACGACCCCGTCGAGACAACGGTGGAGCTGGACGTGGAGTACAAACGCGACGGGATTGGCCATGTGCTGGGATTGACCCCTCAGATGCGCGCCCGGCGTACCGTGGGCGTCGCCGAGTCGAAACGAGATATTCTCGATGACGCGTTGTTCGCCGATACCGACGACCGCCGCGACGAAGCAGCACATGCCCTGGCGGTACTGTGGACTTATCAATTCGACAATGAGGCCATGTCAGACCCCGACGACGATCTATCCATCGGAACGCTGGAATCTTCTACGCACCGACATACCAGATTTACGTTCGCCAACGTTTACCGAGGAACTTATGGAATTCATCATATCAAGGAGATCGCCCAGCGTGATCACCTCCGCTCCGCTGTCGGCATCACCGGAATCGTCATTCTCCTGGGGGGGTTGCTGTTCCTGATCGGCGGCGCCGTGCGGCTGACCGACTGGCGCCGTCAACTGCGATCGCCGTCGCGAACGTCTCATCTGATCCCCGTGGTCGCCTCTACGGTTGGCTGGGCAGCAATCTACACGGCCGGTTCACTGGCGCTGGGTTCGGACCTGATCTCCCAACTCCAACAGCGCGACGGGTTAACGTCGACGATGCCCTTCTTGATATTCATCATCCCGGCGGCGGTGGCATTGATGGTGATGTTCGCCGAACGTCCGTTGAGCCCCTATCGAAAGTGGTCGACCCGCCACTTTGGGATTGCCGTGGTTGCCGCAATCACCGCTCATTTCACGGCGCTGCATTCGCTGACAGCGTCCTTGCTGCTGATCACCGTTGTGGGCGTCGTCGCTGTTGTGTCGCTGATTCAACTGAGCATCGGATTCACGGTTCGCAAGAAGATCCCCACCTACGACTCCTTCGGCCTCACCGCATCCTTGCCGACATCGATCAGCCTCGACGACCCCGCCAACACAACGGCACAGACCATCTGGGCGGTGGGATTCGCTCTTCTTCCCCTCGCCACTGCGTTGATCACCCTGATCTAACCCCTGTCGAACCCCACATACCACGAACGGGGTATATCAACCGCAGAACAGTCCCGCTAAGGTGTAAGTTACATGATGCAACCTACCAGCCTCGCGATGGACGATGAGGGATCTTTTCGGAGGACGTTTCCGATGCGGAGTCAGTTTCAGCGCAAAATCGATGCTCTGCTGAGTTGTCCGATCGGCAACCCCGATCAGATCCACGATCAGATCATGGACGTGTTGCTGCAGGTCGCCGAACTCGGCGCTGTGACCTTCTTTCGCGGCGCCCATGTTGACGGCCAGATCCACTACGACGGCATCACCACTACCGGCGATAAAACGGTGAGCCGCTACACCGATCAAATGAAGGGCAAACCCCTTCTGTCCACTCCCACCCTGGACGTCGAAAACCCCAACCGCGACGAGATCAATCGATTCGTCACCCAGGACCTCGAACAACTCGGGGTAGAAGGCTGCAGACTGGACCAACGATTTCTCTCCCCGCTGCGAATTCACAGCACGGCACGAATACTGATGTACTCCGGGCGCCGCTTCCTCGGATGGCTCGGCTGTTTTCGGCGCAAGGACCAACCACGGGCAGGCCGGGAACTCAAAGAGGAGCTCCGACCGCTTGAGCAGCCGTTGCTCTCAGCACTTACAACAGCAGATCATTTGCGGAGACGACAGATGTTGGACGACGAGCAGTTCGCCGTTCTCAGCCCCTCCGGCTGTTTCGAATACTCCTCTCCCGGTCTGCGCGACACCCTTGAGAAAAAACACCGCAGGAGAGTCTGCGACATGGTCCGCAAACTCGACGGGGGAGACTTGGAGATGACCGTCCAGGCCGTCGACGGCATCGAGGTGCGTGTCGCCCGCATGGAAGGGGGCGGGATGTTCCGCTACATCGCTCACTTCGTGCCTCCCAGCCGCCCCCAGCTCAGTCCCCTCGCAAACCTCACTCCGGCCCAGCGCGAAGTCGCCGAATACGCCGCCTCCGGTGCCACCAACAAAGAAATTGCCGAGGCCACCGACCGAAGCCATCAGACCGTGAAAGTGCATCTTCGCAACATCTACGATCGACTCGATATCAACAGCCGCGTCGAACTCGCTCAGATGATCGAACGGTTTCGCCACCGCGACTGAAGCTCCCTCGGAGCGATCCTGGAGCGCTGGCGGCCCGC
>SKMT01000591.1 GCA_007120915.1 Myxococcales bacterium
CCGACCGCCGACCACCGACCACCGACCACCTGCCCCTGAACCACTGCCAGTGTGTTCAGGGCTGCTTGACCTCGGTACACATGTTCAGTAGTTTCTTCGCGTAACCGCGCGGAAAATAGATGTGCCGGGCCAACGACGAACTATCGAGGACATGACGATGACACCGACGGACAAGCTGACGGATCGACAGGCGACGGTGCTGAAGGTGATCGCCCGGCATATTCAGGATGTGGGCTATCCGCCGACGATTCGGGAGCTGGGCGACAAGCTGGGGATCAGCTCCACGAACGGGGTGAACGATCATCTGAAGGCATTGGAGCGAAAGGGATATCTGAAGCGGGAAGACTCGAAGTCGCGGACGATGCAACCGCTGTACTGGCCGGATGGGACGCGATGGGAGGCGAATGAGAGCGCTGATCCGGGCTATGCCGACGATGAGGAAGTGCACCAGATTCCGGTGGTCGGACGGATTGCCGCCGGGGATCCGGTGGTCGCTATCGAGCGCGCCGAAGAGAAGGTCGCGGTGGGTGAAGGGCTTCTGGGACGGCACCGAAGCGATGTGTTTGCGCTGCGGGTAAACGGCGACAGCATGATCGACGACGGGATCTTCGACGGGGACTACATCTTCGTTCGCCGCGATCGGGATGCGAGAAACGGTCAGATCGTGGCGGCGATGATCGACGGGGAAGCGACGGTCAAACGTCTGTATCGGGAAGGGGACCGGGTTCGGTTGCAGCCGGCGAACGAGGCGATGGAGCCGATCTACGTGCACGCCGACGAGGCGCGGCAGACGGTTGTGGTCGGGCCGGTGGTCGGTGTGTTTCGGCGAGTTTGAGTAGCGTGGAGTAGCGTCAGAACAGCCCGATTCGGCCCTGGGCGGCAAGTGAGAAGCTGTCCATGGCCAGAGCGATGGCGATGTGAAGGAAGACACCGGGCCAGATCGAGCGCAGATGATAAGAGAGCGCACCCAGGGCGATGCCGGCGACGATGGAGCCCAGGGTTTCGGGAAGCGGCTTGCCGAAGTGAATCATCACGTAGGGGATGGTCGACACCAGGATCGAATAGACACCGAACCGGTGTTTGATGCCGTGGATCAGCACGCCGCGATAGAAGAACTCGAGGGCGAAAAACTGGGCGGCGTACACCAGTTGCCAGGCCAGAAAGTCGAACATGCTGCGGTCGGCGTGGCCGTAGAAGGGGTAGGTGGCCTGGAAGCTTTCGGTGAAGCTGGCGGCGACGACGAAGGGGAGCATCACCAGAAACAGCCCCAGACACAGCCAGGGATGCCCGGACCCGAAGGGGTTGGGCATCCCGTAGTTGCGAAGCCGGTCGCGAAACACGACGACGATCAGCACCACGGGCACGATGAAGTAGCCCAGAAAGGTGGTGCCGCTCCAGTAGCTGAGCCGCAGCAGCCGGCCCCATTCGTCGTCGCGAAACCAGCCGGACAGAAGTGCCTGTGGATCGTCGACGAACAGCCCGAACATCGCTTCGAGGATGCGCCAGTCTCCGGAGCCGCCGTGATAGTCGAGCAGCGACAGCACCACCATCGCCACCACCAGAAAGGTCACCACCTTCAGGTCGACGCGACCGGGAGGGGTGGACAGTTGGGCGTGGCGGCTCTCCTGTTCGTAGGCCGCAAAATAGCTGCGGAAGGTGTCGAGTAGCTCGGTGAGTCGAGGCATCTTCTACGCCGGTGGAGGTTGCACAATGACGTCGACGGTGTAGACCAAAATCGCGAGGTTTGCCAACACCTGCGAACACTGCGAAGATTCCAGCGCTTATGAGTGACGACGAGAAGACAAACTGGCGCAACACCGCCGCGGAGCACACCGCCGACGAGCCGCGTTCGGTGTCGGTACTGCCCCCGGAGCTGGCCAACCAGATCGCCGCCGGTGAGGTGGTGGAGCGCCCGGCGTCGGTGGTCAAGGAGCTGGTGGAGAACAGCCTCGACGCCGGCGCCCGTCGGGTGGAGGTGGTCATCGAGGACGGCGGAAAGGACCTGATCCGCGTCGAAGACGACGGCTGCGGGATGCAGCGCGAAGATGCGCTTCGGGCGCTGGAGCGCCACGCCACCTCCAAGATCGACGACGTCGACGATCTGTTCGAGATCGGCAGCCTCGGGTTTCGCGGCGAGGCGCTGCCGTCGATCGCCTCGGTTTCGAGGCTGGAGCTGCAGACCAAGCCCCACGGTGAGGTTGCAGGGACACGCGTGTACGTGGAGGGCGGGACGGTCCAGGAGGTCGAAGAGGTCGGCAAGGCCGCCGGGACCACGGTGTTGGTCGAAGAGCTGTTCTTCAACACCCCGGCGCGGCTGAAGTTTATGAAGACGTCGGCCACGGAGACACGTCACATCACGGAGATGCTCACGCGGATGGCGTTGAGCCGCCCGGACGTGCGGTTCAAGTTTCGAAAGGATGGCAAGATTCGGCTCGATCTGCCGGAGGCCGACGGGCTGAAGGACCGGATTCTGGCGGTGCTGGGCCGTGAGGTGTACGACGATCTGTATCCGACGTTCGACTACCCGGCGATCCACGGAGTGGTGGCGAAGGGTTATTTTTCGAAACCCGGTCACTCCCAGCGGTCCACCCGCAACATCTACACCTTCGTGAATGGGCGGTATGTGCAGGACCGCACCATCCTGGCGGCGATCAAAAAGTCGTACAAGAAGATGCTGCAGCGAGGTCGCTACCCGAGTGCGGTGCTGTTTGTGGAGGTTCCCTTCGAGCTTGTGGACGTCAACGTGCATCCGGCGAAAACGGAGGTGCGCTTCGACGACACGCAGCCGATCTTTCGGGCCGTCTACCACGCGATCGCCGATGCGCTGGCGGAGGCGCCGTGGCTGGAGGGCGAGCAGAAAAGCTACGCGCTGGGCCCGAGGCAGCAGTACGGGGGCGATGGCGCAAAGGAGGGCGGCGGTGATGGAGCGATTCGCCCCGGACAGACGCAGGTAGAGCCGTTGAATGCTCGCAATCGGCGCTACTCCGAGCAAGGGAATATCAGCCCCGGGGAGGTGGCGTCGCCATTTTTCAGCCGCGGGCCGAAGGACGATAACCAGGTCGGGTTTTCGAACCCCGGGTTCGCTCCCCTGGCTGAACCACCGCGGTTCGACGCCGGTGCCGCCGGTGACACCCCGCCCAAAGAAGCGGAAGGTGACCGGTACTTCTCGACGCTGAAGGTCATCGGGCAGTTCCGCCGCGCCTACATCGTGTGTGAAGACGCCTCGGGGCTGGTGATCATCGACCAGCATGCCGCCCACGAGCGCATCGCATTCCAGTATCTCAAAGACACGTTCGCCACGGAGCACGGAGAGCGCCAGCCGATGTTGTTTCCCCTGCGTCTGGAGTTGGACGGGCTTCGCGCGGACGTGATGCGCGAGCACATCGACTTCTTCGCCGATGCCGGCTTCGAGATTGAGCACTTCGGCGGGGATACCTTCGTGCTCAAGGAGATCCCGGCGGTGCTGGAGGGGGCGACCCACGAGCAGTTGCTCAAGGATGCCCTCGATGATCTGTCGAATCTGGGCACGACCACCCGGGTCGAAGAGGAGCTGGATGCGCTGCTGAGCCGGATGGCCTGCCACAGCGTGGTTCGCGGGCCGACGGAGCTGACGCACCAGGAGTGTGAGGGGCTTCTCGAGGAGATGGACCGCATCGACTTTCGGGCCAACTGCCCGCACGGGCGGCCGGTGTACTATCGGATACCGCTGATGGAGTTGGAGGAGGCGTTTGATCGGCGGTAGAGGCTTTCAGACGGATGCTGATTCGGACTTCCGATTTCCGACTTCCGATTTCTGATTCTCCTTTGATTTGCTTTTGTCTGGTGAGGTTCGAGCAATCTGTTGAGCCTGCGCGATAATCTGGAGACAAAGGGAAAATAAAGGTCCGTCGGAAATCGGAAATCGGAAGTCGGAAATCCGATGGTGCGGCGCCGTGCAGGTATCAGAAGCTTCTGGTTTGCGAGGGGCCCCTCCGCCTGCGCTGACGCTCCGGCACCTCCCCGGCGAATCCGGGGAGGGAAGCCGTGCAGGTAACTACGAGTTGTGGTTTGCGATGGAGTTCGAGTTTTCAGCAGACGATCTGGAGGGGTTGACCCGGGTGGTAGTCGTCGGTGGGCCGACGGGTGTGGGTAAGACCGAATTCTCACTGCAGCTTGCGGAGGCCGTCGACGGGGAGATCATCAACGTCGACAGCCTGCAGGTGTACCGACATCTGGACATCGGCACCGACAAAGTGAGCGAAAAGGCGCGGCGGCGAGTCCCCCATCACCTGGTCGATATTCTGGAGCCCGACGAAGAGTTCAACGCCGGTCAGTTCAAAGAGCGGGCCACCGAGGCGATTGAGGACATTACAGCGAGGGGAAAGCGTCCGCTTCTGGTGGGGGGGACGGGGCTGTACATCCGACTGTTGGTGCACGGGTTGCTCGATGTGCCGTCGCCCAGCGATGAGCTTCGCGAGAAGTACGACCGTCAGGCCGAAGAACACGGAAAGGACTTTCTGTACCGGAGGCTCAGGCAGGTGGATCCGGATCTGGCCGAGGAGGTGCATCCCAATGACCTGGTGCGTATCACCCGGGGGCTGGAGGTGTACGACCAGACGGGCAAACCGCTGAGTGTGCATCAGCGGGAGCACCGGTTTTCGACGCCCAACTACCACGCGCTCAAGATCGTGCTCGCCCGTGATCGCGAAGAGCTGTACGACCGGATCAACCGACGGGTCGACCAGATGATCGATGAGGGGCTCGAAGAGGAGTATCGACGGCTCGTCGACGAGGGATGGGAGCCGGATTTAAAGCCGATGAAGAGCATCGGCTACCGGCAGATGGGGGAGTACATCTTCGGGGAGTTAAGTCGGGAGGAGGCGATACGCGACATTAAGCGGCAGACGCGGCGGTATGCCAAGCAGCAGCTCTCCTGGTTTCGCAACGAACCGCAGACACACTGGGCGAGGGCACCGCTTCTGGAGGATGGGAAGGTGCCCGAGGCGGTGGTCCGCGACGTGAAGATGTTCTTCGAAGGGGGCGAACCCGTTCTTGAATGGGCCGATGTCGACCCGTATAAGGTCTGAGTCGAAAGGAGTTTTCCCGAACAGTTGCGGAGTTGCCATGACGTCATCGCTTGTGGGCGACCATATCGAAACGCTGAAGCCCTATGTTCCCGGCAAGCCCATCGAGGAGTTGCAACGGGAGCTGGATGTCGACAATCCCATCAAGCTGGCGAGCAACGAGAATCCGCTGGGGCCGAGCCCGAAGGCGGTGGCGGCGATCAACCAGAAGCTACACGCACTGCACTACTATCCGGACGGCGCGGCGCACCGGATGGTGCACGCTGTTGCAGATTTCCATGACATCGATCCGGCGCGGATTATCACCGGAAACGGCTCCGACGAGGTGCTGACCACGGCGGTTCGCACCTTCTGCGACTATGGAGCGGACAGCGCGGTGATCTCGGAGCACAGTTTTTCGGCCTACGGTATCCGCTGTCAGGCCCACAACCTTCAGATTCGGTGGGTTCCGATGGCCCGGGGGCTCAACTACGACCTGGATGCGATGGCCGAAGCGGTCGACGAGACGACAAAGATCGTGTTCGTGGCCAACCCGAACAACCCGACGGGGACGTATGTGCCGGCCGACCGGTTGCGGCGGTTTCTCGCCGGGTTGCCGGACCATGTGGTCGTCGTCGTCGACGAGGCGTATCACCAGTATGTGCAGGCCGATGACTACCAGTCGGCGCTGGAGATGCGCGATGTGCACGACAGGCTTCTGGTCACGCGCACGCTCTCGAAGATCTACGGGATGGCCGGGGTGCGCGCGGGCTACGGGATTGCCAACCCGGAGATGATCGACCGGATGCAGCGGGTCAGAGAGCCCTTCAACTCCAATTCGCTCGCCCAGGTGGCGCTGCCGGCGGCGCTGGAAGACCAGGAGTTTGTCCGGGAGTCAGTAGAGGTCAACGAGGCGGGCCGAACGGCGCTTGAAGCGGGGCTGTCGGAGTTGTCGGAGATGGGCGTGGGCTGGGTGGAGAGCGAGACGAACTTCTTGCTGGTGAAGACGCCGGTGGAGGGGAAGAAGATCTACGATGCGATGTTGCATCAGGGAGTGATCGTTCGGCCTACCGGTGGGTACGGGTTGCCGAATTATCTGCGGATTTCGCTGGCGCAGCCCGAGAAGATGAAACGATGTATTCGAGCGCTGCGATCAGCGCTCAAAGAGCTGGCAGTAACGGAGGAGTCGTGATTGTGGCAATCGACGGGCCGGCGGGGTCGGGCAAGTCCACCGTCGCCGAAGGTGTGGCCCGCCGACGCGGGTATCAACTGGTGGACACGGGAGCGATGTATCGGGCTGTGGCCTTCGAGGCGCTTCGGCGCGACGTGGACCTGGAGGATGGCGCGGCGGTCGCGGAGCTGGCCCGGCAGTTGGACTTCGAGTTTCGGTTCGACGGCGACGACAACGTGGTCTTTTGCAACGGAGTGCGGCTCGATGAGCAGATCCGGCGCAACGAGGTCAGCCGCGCGGCCAGCATTGTCTCGGCGCACCCTTCGGTGCGGAAAGTGCTGGTTCAGACCCAGCGCGGCGTCGGCGAGAATCGCTCCAGCGTGCTGGAGGGCCGCGACATCGGCACCGTGGTGTTTCCCGACGCCGACGTGAAGGTGTTTATCACGGCGACGCCCGAAGAGCGGGCGCGACGGCGGGCCGCCCAGCTTCGCGAGCAGGGCGAAGAGGTGCGGTTCGAAGAGGTTCTAAGCGAAATTGAACAGCGCGACCGGCGGGATACCGAACGCGAGACCGCCCCGCTGAAGAAGGCCGACGACGCCGTGGAGATCGTCACCGACGACATGACGGTGCAGGAAGTGATCGGTCGGGTCGACGAGTTGGTGGAAAAGAGCGTCGAGAAATCAGACAGCGGGGAGTAGCCGTGGATGACTCACTGCATTCCGCTCTGCGCAGTTCAGTGCAGGTCTTCACGTCGCATCAGGAGGCCCGCAGCCACGAGATCCGTCAGCAGGCCAGCCGCACGCCTTATGAGCGGATGGTCCAGTTTATGGAACTGCAACAGCGTGTCTGGGGAACAGACAACCCGGACGTACGTGAAAGCGGGGCTGTGAACATCGAATGGCGGGGGGATTGATCGGGGCGACTGCAAGCAGGTGGGTGCTCTTGATAACGTCGTCGCGTTTGAGGTCTTCGAGCACGCCATAACACTTGAGCATGGACAGTTCGTCGGCGAGGGTCGTGTTACGCGTCGGCTTACCTGTCGTTGAAGCCGATAACATCTTGCTATCGCATCGCGGCATACGCCACTGAGTTGCGATGACAGCCACGCTGCGTCGCGTTGCTCCTTGCGCGGCCGAGGGATGTCATCGGCTCCAATAGGGATGCGATGACAGCCATGCTGCGTCGCGTTGCTCCTCGCGTGGCCTGGGGATGTCATCGGCTCCAAGAGGGATGCGATGACAGCCATGCTGCGTCGCGTTGCTCCTCGCGCGGCCTGGGGATGTCATCGGCTCCAAGAGGGATGCGATGACAGCCACGCTGCGTCGCGTTGCTCCTCGCGCGGCCTAGGGATGTCATCGGCTCCAATAGGGATGCGATGACAGCCACGCTGCGTCGCGTTGCTCCTCGCGTGGCCTGGGGATGTCATCGGCTCCAAGAGGGATGCGATGATCGGGGAGGAAGGAGGGGGTTTTCAGCGTCAAAGCGGCGTAGTATTATCGGCTCGCTATCAACATTCGAAGCAGGTTGGGAAGTCAAACTACGCTCTGGGTGCGCCGTATGATCCCGGGGGTTAATTAAGCCCCGCACAAGCTCCTAAATTCGCTGTTGCTGGCTGAAATGAGCATCCTCCAGTCCTCAGTTCTCGACGATACCCCTTTCGCGTACGTATCGCCTGGGAGGCTCGGTTCTGGAATCTGCGACATTTCATCGGTGCGATCTTACGAGTTTATCTGCTTGCGCGTGGCTCTTTGAATCGGAGCCGAGGAGAGTGCGATGATTGCTCAGTGGCTGAGAAGAGGATGCTGTGCGCTGATGGTGGCAATGCTGATGTTGACCGTGGGCTGCGGTGATTCGGCACCGGCGGCGACCATTAACGGTGGAGGCGGCGATCAGACCAATGGCAGTGATGGGAATGGGGCCGACGGAATTGGCAGCGAGAACGACAGCGAGGAACGGTCCGGATTCGAGCCCACGGAGTTCGTCTACCAATCGGGTGACCGGGAGTTGTCACTTATCAGGGTGGAAGATATCGATGCCGACCCGCCACAGATTGGCCGGCAAGTGCTTTACGAACATCCCTACGATATCAACAGCTTCGAACTGCTTCGGGATCGAACGGGTATTATTTTCACGGCTGATCGCGACTATACCGATAGCTATCATACCCAGGCGGGCTACGTGGTGGATCTGACCAGCCAGGAAGTGGTGCCGTTGGTCGAACCGGTCGAAACGGAGCCTGAGGTCTCGACGTTGAGAGTAGAGGCGTCGTTGGGTGGGGTCACGGATCGGATCTGGTTTACCATCCACGAGTCACAGATCGACAGCAGTGGAAACATGGTCGCCTATAGAATCCCGGCTTCGCTGGACGGCGGTGGAGTCCTGGAGACACATCCACCGGCGTGCAACTCATTCTCACGGCTGACTCCCGATCCAGCAGGGGAGCGCCTGGCGGTGCTCGAACAGTTCTGCAACAACAACCACGACACCGCGAATCTCGCAGTGTATGACGGACCGGACCTCCAGGGACGAAGTGTGGTGGCGAAGCAGGATGACACGGCGTTCGATATGCGCATCCCGGGGAGCGTGGATTGGCTATCGGACACTCAAATTATGATGAGTCTGGGCAACGGGGATCTTGCGCTGTTCGACGTGCAGGGACAGGAACCACCGTCGGTGGTGGGAGAGAACATCGTTTCGAACTTCACGTTTTCTCCGGATCGGTCCATGTTCGCAGGGGTAGCCAACGGGCAGTTATTGGTGACGACCGTACCGGACTTTGAAACCTGGTATGTCGTGGCGGAGGATGCGCTGGATCGCGCTCCGTCGTGGTGATCCGTGCGAATGCTCACGGAACGGGTCTTGCTTCCGTTGTGTAGCGTGTAGTGATGATGTCTGCTCCGACGGGAGAGTCCCATGTGTGAGAATGTGTTGCGAGTTCGTGTTCTGTCGTTGTTGATCGCGGCGGTTCTGGTGGTGCCTGCCACCGGGTTCGCCCAGATGTACGATGACGAGCTGTGTGTCATCGGTGCCGATTGCACACAGCAGCCGGAAGCGGCTGCGTCGACGGTGGATGCGCGGCTGGGGATTCTGGAGCACGCCATCTTGGAGGAGGGGCCGGATTCGGTGCTGTTCGGGCCCGCCGGGGCGCCGGCAGGGGTCGACGAGGAGGGGGCGGGGGTGACGCTGCGGTTCGTTGAGGAGCTGACGGTCGATGAGGTCGAGGAGTTTGAGCGTCGGGGCGTTGAATTTGAGCGCCGCGATGGTGAGCCAATTCACGTCGGTTCGATCTACGAGGGGCGCATCGAGTGGGCGACACTGCACGAGGTCGCCGCCGACGAACGGGTCGAGCGGATCGAGGCGCTGTGGAGCCCGGCGGTGTTCAGCCCGCTCGAAGAGACCGCCGAGAAGGTCGGCGCCGCCCAGGCGCGAGCGCATCCGGAGTTGGACGTCGACGGCGATGGGGTCACCGTGGTCGACGTAGACGACGGGTTCGATGTGTTCCACCCGCACATGTTCCGCGCCGACGGGGGGATGTACGAGTGGCACGACGAGGATGAGACCGGCGAATTCACCCCGGGGGTCGACACCGTGGAGATCGGCGGGCAACGATACACCCTGGAGGTGTTGCGTTCAGAAACGATCAGTCCGCAGGACCCGCAGGGTGCGGAAGTGGAAGAGGAGGGCGAGTTTCGGCCCGACCGAGACTGGCTGTACGCCGATATCAACAGCGACGGACAGCGCAATGTGGGGCCCGACGAGGGGTTCTCGGAGTCCGATCCGGCCTACGGCGAGCCGCTTTTCGTCGCCGATGATGTCGATGCGAATGGTCAGTTGGATCCCGGCGAGAAGCTGGTGCGGCTCGACACGTCGAAGTTCAAACGGGTGGTGCACGACGGTCACAGCTACGAGCGGGGCGAAGACCTGATTCATGCCTCCGCCGCGCAGTCGTCGACCTACCACGGTACAAGCGTGACGAGCATCCTGGGCGGTGGACAGCAGGGCTATCACGAACGGGTGGGCCTGGCGCCGGGCGTAGAATTTATCGGGTATGCCTATCGGGGGGACCAGAGTCAGCAGCAGGACGGCGAAAGCAGCGCCCAGCCCGCGGTGGTTTCGGCGCTGTCGGATGCCATCGATTCCGATGCAGCGCTGGTGTTGCACGAGTGGACGGACATCGTGTCCGAGCCGTTTGACGGGTCCACCAACACCGAGCAGGCGATGGACGATGCCCGAGACGAAGGGGTGCTGCAGGTCAATCCCGCGGGGAATTTGAACGACTCCGGAAAACACATCCATCGCGACGTGGACGCCAACGAGGTGCTGCAGTTGGAGTTCGAAATCGACGAGGGGTTCGACTACGGCACGGGAGTGATGCCCTACGAGGCGCTGTATCTGTCGCTGTTCTGGGTGGAGGGCAACGACATCACGGCGACGCTTGTGGGCCCCGATGGTGATGAGGTCCCGGTAGATCTGGAACCTCAGCAGACCGACGGGTTCGCCCTTCAGGCGGAGTATCAGGAGACCGAACGGGGCACGCGCCACCTGATGATGGCGTTGTGGGCCAGCCAGCAGGGCGAGCCGCTGCCGATGGGCGAGTACACCCTGGAGTTGGAGGGGTTCAGCCACCCCGAAGAGGTGACGGGTCGGCTGGTGGACATGTATTCGAGCTGGGGCCGGGGGATTGAATGGGAAGATGAGACGATGGACTACGGC
>SKMT01000392.1 GCA_007120915.1 Myxococcales bacterium
GGATTGCTACAACGATGCAGCAGGCCCTGGATCGGTGGGATGAGACCGAAGGTAAGCTTCGCGAACTGGCCGAGGGGCTGGAGAACGGAAGTGTCGATGCAACGCCGGTAGACGTCGATCAGCTCCACGCCCCGCTTCCCCGGGCCTACGAGTGGATCGATGGCTCGGCGTACATCAACCACATCGTGCTGGTGCGCAAAGCGCGGGGGGCCGAACCGCCGGAGACCCTCGAGACGGACCCGCTGGTCTATCAGGGAGGCTCCGGCGAAATGCGTGGGCCCACCGACGACATTGAAGTGCCCAACGTTGAATGGGGCTGCGATTTCGAGGCGGAGCTTGCGGTGATTCTGGGCGACACCCCGCGGGGTACCACCGCCGAGGAAGCCGGTGATTACGTCCGGCTGATCGTGGCGCTGAACGATGTGACATTTCGGAACCTGATCCCCGGCGAGTTGGCGAAGTCCTTCGGGTTTTTCCAGTCCAAACCAGCCACCTCCTTCGCTCCCTTCGCGGTCACCCCTGATGAGTTGGGTGATGCCTGGAAGAACGGTCGGGTGCACCTGCCGCTTCGTAGCGTCTACAACGGGGAGATTTTCGGTGAGCCGGAAGCGGGCCCTCAGATGCACTTTTCGTTCTTCGATCTGATCGAACACTGCTGCATGACCCGTGGCTTCACCGCCGGGACCATCCTGGGAAGCGGCACTGTGTCGAACGAAGACCGCTCCAGAGGGTCGTCGTGCCTCGCCGAAAAACGGATGATCGAAAAAATCGACACCGGCGAGTTTCACACCCCCTTTATGAGCCCCGGTGACACCGTTCAGATCGAGATGGAAGACGAAGAGGGCAACAACATCTTCGGGACCATCGACCAGAGAGTGGTGGGAGTGGACTGATCGATGGGGCTGGACGTCGACATCAAGCACTTCGATGAGCTGACCCTTCTGGAGTTACACGGGTTGCTGGCGCTTCGAAGCCGTGTGTTCGTCGTCGAGCAGCAGATCACCGAAGTTCCAGAGGTCGACGGGGAAGACAAGAACGGCCATCACGTCATCGCTCGTGTGGACGGCGAGATCATAGGCACCGTTCGAATGCTGCTTGAGCGCAACCCCGTGAAGGTGGGGCGCGTCGCAGTGGATAAAGCCTGGCGCGGCCGGGGCGTGGGAGGGGCGATGATGGACGCCGCAGGCGAATTTCTGGGAGACCGGTCGGCGAAACTGCACGCCCAGAGCCATCTGGAAGGCTGGTACGAAGCGTTGGGATGGTGGAGAGGTGGCGACAACTTCGAGATCGTCGGCATCGACCACGTACCGATGTACTGGCCGCCCGAAGAGGGGTGAGCAGGGAGCGCAGTCAGCCTGGCCGCAGTGACTCTTGACCATAGTGTCTGTTGGGATTATCGGTTTGGCACGGTTAATGCTGCAAGCTGTGCGATGATCACCGCTGACTTTTCTGCGAATGGAGGATGATATGGCGCTTGAAGACGTTGAAATCACCTGGCTGGGCCACGGAACCTTTCTGATCGAGACCCCGGAGGGAGACACCCTCCTGGTCGACCCCTGGCTGGACGGAAATCCCTCCTGCCCCGACGACTACGCCGACATCGAACCGGACGCGATTCTGATCACCCATGGGCACGACGACCACATCGGAGATGTCTTCGACGTCGCCGAGCGCACCGACGGCCCGATTGTGGGGATCTTTGACCTGACGACCTGGCTGGGCAGCCAGGGGGTGGACGGAGACCGTCTTGTGGGCATGAACAAGGGCGGAACCGTCGACCTGGAAGACCAGGGCGTCGACGTGTTCGTGACCATGACCAACGCCCATCACTCCTCGACGACCATGGTCGACGGGCACATGATCGATCTTGGCGACCCCGCCGGATTTGTCATCGAATTTTCCACCGGTGATTCGCTCTACTTCGCCGGGGACACCTGCCTGTTCGGTGACATGGAGTGGATCGGCGAGTTGTACGACCCGCAGGTGGCGATCCTGCCGATTGGCGACCACTTCACGATGGACCCCCAGCAGGCGGCGATTGCCGCCGATCTGGTCGGTGTCGACGAGGTGATCCCCTGCCACTATGGCACCTTCCCTCTTCTGACGGGAACCCCCGAGCAGTTGGAAGAGGAACTGGCCGAAATCGGCGACGCCGACATCGAAGTGACCGCTCTGGAGCCGGGCGCTTCGGTCAGTTGGTAGGCGATGAAGAGAGCCCTCGCGGCGTTTGTGACGCTGTTGGGGAGCTGTGGCGGGGCGGTGTAAGCAAGAGGAGATGTGGAGATAGTGGAGATGGGGGGATAATCTAGTTTAGCATCGAAAACGCTGCCACGAATGCTGCAATGGACCCGGCGATGGAGGCGAGCACGTAGAGTGCCGCCATCGCCGGGTTTTTGCCGATCAGGGCGATGGTCTCGGTGCAGAAGCTCGAGAAGGTGGTGTAGGCCCCGCAGAATCCGACGCCGGCAAACAGCAAAAGAGGGGCGTCGATCATTGCCGTCAGGTCGGGGTCGACCAGAGCGAACAGAAGCCCAAGAAGGGCGCTGCCGGTGACGTTGACGAAGAGCGTGGGAGCGGGAAACTTAAGCTTCGGCGCTGCCAGCGCGCCGAGCCGGGAGATCGTGTAGCGCGCCACCGCCCCCAATGCGCCGCCGGTGCATAACAGAAGCAGGCTGACCAGGCTCATTGCTGCCTCCTGGCTTCACCGTACTCACGCCCGGCAGCAAGGCCTGCCCAGGCAAAAAGCAGCCCAAACACCAGAGACACCGCCACGTACCCCGCCGCCCACGCCGGCGCCTGATGCACATGCACCACGAAGGAGTCTGCCGCAAAGGTCGACATGGTCGTGTAGCCGCCGCAAAACCCCACACCGATGCCGGCTCGCACCCAGTCGGGAGCGGTCTTGCGGGTGGCGAGCCACCCGGCGACAAGCCCCAGAAGAAGTGCACCGGTGAGGTTCTCGATGATAGTGCCCACCGGCCAGGCGGGGATGAAGGTCGTCACGTTGATCAGGTGACGAAACAGGGTGCCTAGCGCGCCGCCGGCGGCGACGAACAGGCTGTTTTTGAGGAAGTCGGGCATTTCGGAGAATTTTACGGTGTACAGGCTACTGCCGCTACCGGGGACGGTATCGTCACCACCACTACTCGCGCGACCACGGAACGGTGACATTGTCGACCATTGGGTAGTGGCGATCGTTGAAAGTTACCAGCGTGGCGTTTGTCGTATCAGCACTGGCGGCGATGACGGCATCGGCAAGACCGGTCCCATGGGTTGGGCCATAGTGGTTTGTTAGAAGACCGGCCCGACGAGCGACTGCCGAGTCGAGGGGGACTTTATCGAAGAGTTCGAGAAAGTCTGCCAGGCTCCTCTCCTCGTCCTCACGAACACCGGCGTACAACTCGGCGACGGTGATCACGGATACGTACAACGGCTCATCGTCTAGGCTGCCGAAGAACTGTGCGGCCCGTTGGCGGCCACGAAGATATTCGATGAGAACATCGGTATCGAACAGCAGTGCATCGGCCATCAGTCGCGGTCCCACTGGCGGCGAAGTTCGCGGGCGTCGGGAAGGTCCTCTCGGTCAGCCCACAGGCCGAAGGCATCGGCAAGTCGCTGTTTTCGGGCGGCCTCAGACTTACGCTGCAGGTAGTCGTCGACGGCCTCCCGAATCAGTTCACTCTGTGAGCGACCGGTGCGTTCGGCCATCTCTTCGAGCCCCTTCTTTTCGTCGTCGGTCAGGTAGATTTGTGTGCGTATCATAGGCCCTCCTGATGTATACGTCTAATGTATACATTTTGCAGGGTAGAGGCAAGGCCATTTTGCTTCACATCCCCAATTGCTGATACGGTGGATAGCGTACTCGAATGATGGTGAATTGGCGGAGAAGACGGATGGAGCGCGCAATCAAATGGGCGGCCGTGGCTGCTGTGGTGCTCGTTGTGACCATTGTTTCCACTGCGTGTACCGGTCCCGCCGTCGGCGGTGGAATCGGCGGGTTGGTTATCCTGGCTGCGGTGATTGCACTGTTGTCACTGGGTGGAAGTACCGGTTGTGATGGCTGTCCGACTACCCAGGCATGTCTGGATATCGAACCTGAAAATATCTACGACCGCGATGCCGGGGAAGATGCATCCGATGCCGATGATGCCGATGCGGATCAACGGGATGCAGACGCCGGGGACGCGGGTGGCGCAGATGCAGACGCGGGGGATGCGGGTGGCACAGATGGCGACGCCGGGGATGCGGGTGACGACGATGCAGGGGCCTCGTTGCATCAGGCCCCGGAGCACCGCGATGAGATTCTGGCCAAAATGCGTGACCGGCTCCCCGATGACGTCGCCAACCGGCTCGAAGAGGACGTATAAGGGCACCGATGAGCATCCTGCCGTTCAACTCTGACAGTAAGGTCCCCCGGCTGGACTTCGAGTTGATGACCGGATGCGACCACGACTGTGGACACTGCTACAACGTCTGGAACGCTGATCCCGATGACCCCCAGGGGGGCTACGAAGAGGGGCAGCTAAGACTGCCCGAGTTTCTGGATATGATGGAGAAGGCCGTCACCCAGAGTGGGGCGGACCACATCACCATCACCGGTGGGGAGCCGCTGTTGAAAAAGGGGGCGCTCGACATCGTGGAGAAAGCCTGTGAGTTGGTATCAACCACCCAGCTCATTACCAACGGCAGCCACATCGACGACGAGGCGGTTCGCCGGTTCGCAGATGCAGGGTTGAATGCGGTGCAGTTGACGCTGCTCAGCGCCGAACCGGCCAGGCACAACCTCTATAAAGGAGCGCAGTGTTTCGACGACACGGTACGCGCAGCCGTCGACCTGCGCGACGGAGACGTGCCCGTACATATCTGTTTTGTGGCCATGCGCCAGAACTGGGAGCAGTTCCCGGAAGTGATGGAGCTGGCCTACCTGCTGGGTGCGCGTGCCATCAGTTACAATCGGATGTCGCCCACGGGAGGAGCGGTCCACCAGATCAGCAAATTACTCCCCGAGGTCGAGCATGTAGAGGCAAATCTGAAAACGGCGAATCGGCTCGGCAAGAAATGGGGAATGCGAGTGGCCACAGCGATGCCGATTCCACCCTGTCTGATCCGGATTGAGCGCTATGACTGGGTCCAGTTCGGGTTTTGCTCCACGGGCACGCAGTCGCCGAACATCACCATCGATCCGATGGGCAACGTACGCTCCTGCAATCTCTCCAGTCATCTTCTGGGCAACATCGTCGAGCAGGACTGGCCAGAAATTATGGCGGACGTCAAAGAGTATCAGTCCGAGTTCAAAAAATCGGTCCCCGACATCTGTCGAGGATGCCGCTACGAAATCACCTGCCAGGGAGGCTGCAAGGAGAGCGCCTTTGCGACCTTTGGCGAGTTGACCCATCCGGAGCCGTTCCGGCAGATGGCGATGGACTCAAAGTGGCCGGAAGCCGCCGAGTAGTCCGTAGAGATCAGTGAGCACTTGGCATCACGCAGGGAGCAACATGTGGCATCGACACAGATTCATGGGGATCGGGATCATCGTCTTGGCCGCCTTGGTGTTCGGGGCCTGTCACGGCCCGCCTGCGGCGTCAGTTGTGGCAGCGCTGATTGTGGCAGCCATTGTCGGTGTTGCGGCGATGGCCGTGGCCGATGACTCCGGACAGACGGCTACGATCGCAGAGGGAGAGGTGCAGCCCTGTCTGTCGCTCGATCCCACAGATGACGACAACTACGTTCCCCTCGTCGCTCCCGGTGATGAGGACGATTCCGACGATCAGGGCGATGACGATGAAGACTCGGATGACGCAGACGAAGATGATGGAGATGAGAAAGCAACTGACGATGACGACAATGATGACGACAACGGCGACGAAGAGGACAACGGCGACGACGAGGACGACACGAACGAGGAGGACGACGACGAGGATGATAGTTCTTCCGAAGTGTCCCCCTACGATTTCGACACGATGGATGTGTGCCTGTCGCTCATCCCACCCGATTCTCCGTCAGATTCATCTCTCATTGCCCCTCCCCCCGAGCCGGACTCGTTTTTTGACTCAGCGGATGAGGAGAATACCGAAGACGACGACGGTAACTCCTCAATACCGCGCGAAAAACGACGAGATATCTTGGATAGAATGAGCGATCGACTGCCCGAAGACATCGTCGCTCGACTGACGCAAGATCGCGACTGAGCAATTCTGGACTGAAACCGCGAGCGAGGCGATGAACCAAGATCCGTGCGTGCTGCTGATCTCCCCGGGGATCATCAAGTGGGAGGACATGGACTTCGGGTTGCCCCACCTGGTCAGTATCGGGGGATATATTCAGGAACAGATGGACGTTCGCGTCGAAATTCTGGATCTGAACTACGAGGGGGGCGACCACCGGCAGTTGGAGCGAACACTCGAAGAGCTGGGGCCCTATCACGTCATCGGGCTCTCCTGCTTTTCGAGCTTCGATTATATGCGGGTGATGACGCTGGCCCGCTTTCTCAAGAGGCTGTACCCGCAGGTGCCGCTGGTAACCGGGGGCTACCACGCCAGTGCGCTTCCTGAAGATGTGATCTTCGACGGTTCCCCCTTCGACGCGGCGATTCCGGGGGAGGGGGAGGCGGCGATGCTCGAGGTTACGAAGACCGTCGTCGGTGGCGGGCAAATCGACAAGGGGGTGTGGCCACAAAAGGTCGTCGAAGATCTCGATGAGTTGCCCATGTATCAGTGGCAGCTTCTCGACCGGTACTGGCCCCGGGCCCAGGACATCGGTCGCAAGTTCCAGATCTATCTGTCGCGAGGTTGTCCGTTCCGATGCACGTTCTGCATGGAACGGGCGAAGACTGGGTATCGCTGGCGCGCCTACAGCGCCGAACGAGCTGTCGCCGAGTTGGAGCGGCTCGCTGAATTTACGGATCTGTCGGAATGGATCGTCAACATCGCCGATCCGCTGTTCGGCATCGACCCGAAGTGGCGGCGCGCTGTGTTGGAGGGGATCATCGAAAAGCAGTTGTTGCCCCGCCAGTACTGGACGCTGACCCGGTCGGACAACCTCAAAGAAGAGGACGTTCAACTGCTGGCAGATGCCCATTTTTCCATTGGAATCGGCATGGAGACGGGAAGCCCGAAGATGCTGCAGCTGATGCAGAAAACCCGGAATCCTCAGGGGTATCTCGACGCCCAGCGTCGCCTGGCGCGGCTTAGCCGCGAAAAGGGGCTGAACTGGTCGGCGAATATCATCGTCGGACATCCCGGCGAGACGATGGAGACGATGCGCCAGACCCGCGACTTCGTCTACGAGGTATTCGCCTCGGCAAAGGAGACCTGCGGGTGGGTATCGCTGGCGCCGTTTCGGCTCTATCCGGGCTCTCACGTCCACGAGGCGATCGACCATTACCGCGACGAGTACGGGGCGACGTTTTACCACCCGGAGTGGTGGAAGAGCTGGTACGACGGCCCCTTTCGCGCCCAGCATATCGACCCGAGCGATGAACTCGACTACGAAAGTCGCGTCAACTTCATGTACGACAACTACCGCCCGATTATCGAAGAGGTGATCGAGAAGTTCCGGGGGCAGGGCCGGAGTGTGGACCGGGTGTTCGACAAGAGTCTGGCGCGCCAGAAGAAACTGATGTCCGATCAGATGCGCAACCGACTGCTTCGCCGCGCTGCCAGAAGCCGTCGTCGACTCGACGATGATACGAGCGGCGCCGAAGATACGCCGGTTCTGGAGCATCCGATTGGGCTTCATATCAAAGACGAATGGGTGCGCCGACGAGAGTCGGCGGTGCGGCGGCTTCTGCAACGAGGCGTGCTTCGCACCGAGCGGCTGGTGGAGGCATTTCTCAAAGTCGACCCCCGGGACTATCTGAGCGGCGAGGAGGCAGACAGCTTTCTGCGAAACGCTGATGACGTTCCGAAGAAGGAGGGCGAACCGGCGAGCTGGCTGGGCATCGACACCTGTGCCACCGCCTTCGAAGCGCTAAATCCCGGGCTCGGCGACCGGGCCGCCGATCTGCTGGCGTCGCGGGGGTACGTAACGGCGCTGTTTTCGGAGCTGGTCGGTGAAAACGGTGAGGTCAAAGCGGTGCACCCCGCCGGCTGGTGGTCGAGTCGTAGACTCAAAAAATCACTGAGGACACGGGCGAATGTCGACGTCGGGGCAGGAACAGCGACCACGATGCAGGGACTCGACGGTGAATACGACGCGATCTGGTTCGGTGGGGCGTGGCCGTCGATCCCGGAGGCAGTATGCGACCATCTTCGCGCCCCGACGGGCCGGATGGTCACCTTTGTGGGCCCGCGGATTCGGGCGCAGGATCTGGTCTGTCTGACCCATCGCGACGACGAGCTGCACGAGCGGATCGTCGCCCGGGTTCAGGTGCCCGTGGTGGCAGGGCCGAACGGCTGGCTTTCGAAGCCGAAGGCGTCGTGATGGTTGCAGCCGATGGTATCTGCCTGGAGTTTCGGCCCCATGTCGAGTTGCACTACCGAATCTTGTCACAGATCGACCTGGGCGATAACGCCGCAAATCTGTTCCGTGGGGAGACTCAGCCTCCTCGGTGGGCCGAAGAGTTGCAGAGGCTCTACCGCCGGGCTCCGGGGCGGTTGATGCTGCAGGTGGTTGCGTTGATTGCCGAGGATCTAGATGTGCTGCTTCAGCTTTTGGAGCCGGGGCAGTTCGATGCATTCGATGATGCGGACAGTCGTCGTCTGGCCCGGCGGTTCTCGGAGATTCTTCAGCGAGAAGAAGAGAGATGGCTGCCGGAGGCGGTATCGTCGCCACTACCGGGCTGGTTGGACGTGCTTGCGCAGTGCCGACGGCATCTGTGGAGCCAACTCGACGCGGACTGTCCACCGCTGCGGATTATCGATGTGCCGTCACTGGCCGATGGGGAGTGGACACACGGGAGGGCGACGACAGTGGGCGGCGAACGGGTGGTAGCCGTGTCGCTCGATGTCGGTGAGGCGGCGTTCGTGCAACTGTTGCACGAAGAGATTCATCCGGTGACCGATCCGGTGGTGCGACAGCAGTTCGGCGACCGGGTTCGCGGCACGGCCCCGGGCGATGAAGGCTACGAAATACACCGGGAGATCGAAGGGGTGGCCGTCGAGGTGGGGCGCGCACTGGTGGAGGAGCGGGCGCCACAGTTTCGGGAGTTGTACCGGCGATGGGAGAGGCGGTACGGGCCGTAGGATCGCTCCGGGGGAGCTAGGCCGGCGGGCCGCCAGCGGTCCAGGTCACCACGCCGCTTCGAGCATTTGCTCGATGTCGTCGGCCGTCGGTTCCAGACCGACTGGCAGATTCGGCATGAAGGGGTCGTCGATGGTCGCTTCGGCGATGTCGCGCAGAATCGACTTGTCGGCGCCTTCGATGTCGCGAAGCCGGGAGGGAAGGCCCAGCCCGTCGCGGATTTCGGCGACGCGGGAGGCGATAGCCTCCGGCTTGTCGTCGGCGTCGCTTACGCCCAGTGCGTCGGCGAGCAGGTCGCGGCGCCCGTCGACGTGTTCGAACAGATAGCGAAGGGCGTCGGGGGTGATCACGGCGTGGGCGAGCCCCTGCTGGATTTGAAAGCCGTCGCGCAGGGTGTGGCCGAAGGCGTGGATCAGCGACAGGGTGTTTACATCGGGGCGGCCGATGCCGAACTGCTCCAGGATCAGCCCCTGGCAGATGGGACGCAGATTCTCGGCGGTCGGTTCGCCCTCGCCGAGTTGCTCGAGTCCGTCGGCCATCAGCGCGATGCCGTGGGTGGCCGTGGCGTCGGTGATGGGGGTGGAGTGACGGGTGTAGAGCGTCTCCAGCCCCTTGTTGAACCCGTTCATCGCCGAGCCGGCCAGGATGTGGCGCGGCGTGGTGGCGAACAGCTCTGGGTCGTGGAAGATGGCGGTGGGCATCAGCCGACGGTCTTTGATGCCGCCGCCGGCCGGTTCGTCGACCAGCCCGTTTTCGGGGGTGGCGCTGACCCCGGCGACGATGGAGATGTCGGCGCCGGCGAGCGTGGTGGGCACGGCGACGATGGGAAGCCGCGGGTTGTCGCCCATCTTGAAGGTGCGGGTCTCTGCGAGTTCTCGTCCCGCATCTTCGGGGCTGTCGCTTCTCGTCGACAGAATGGAGGTGGATTTACTGACATCCAGGCTTGAGCCACCGCCGACGGCGACCAGCACGTCGGCGCCGTGTTCGCGGGCAGCTTCGAGCGCCCGGGCGGCCGTGCCGAGTCGCTTTCTGGGAGTGACTTCGGCGAAGACCCCGGCGAGCCGGTCGCCCAGCCCATCTTTGACCGGATTCATCACCCCGGGATTGTCGGCGACCTTCTCGCCGGTGACCACCAGCGCCTTGTCGAAGCCCTGCTTTTCAAGCTCGTCGGCCATCGAGGCGATGCAGCCGGTGCCGAAGCGGATGACGCCGGGCGAGTAGTCGAAGCGAAATTCGTCATACAGTTTCATCGTCAGATCTCCGTCGTCTCGTCGAAAGAATCAGCCAGTGTGAGCCGACGGTGTTTTAACACCCGGCGCGCGAGCTTCCCAGCGCGCAAGAAAGCGCAGGGATGCCTTGTGCTCCCGAGCACCTCAGGCGCGCTGTTTGCGCCTGACTGATACAGCCACGTGGCTTGTCCTCGTGATGACCAACCCCACAAATCACCAAATCGTCGTTCCCCCACATGATTGGGATTTATTGTCGACGGTTCGGAGTGGTCCGTACCTTCGATTCACGAGGGCAAGCCACGCGGCTGTCTACGTCGGCCTGGACTGCGGCCGATTTGCTCGGGAGCGCAAGGCATCCCTGCGCGGTGGCCGTTTCGGCGACGGGGGGTTAATCAACGAACGTGGTCGGCGGCTCCAACGCCGGCACCGCCTCTTCGATCTCGTCGCGCTGATCCTCGAACCAGTCGGGAAGCACGAAGTTGGTGCCCAGCTCTTCGACGGA